>NZ_DGRD01000003.1:0-78485 GCF_002390965.1 Corynebacterium sp. UBA4397 | reverse complement strand
CACCGCCCCGGTTATCCACAGCTGGGCCGCCTAGCCAGAACTTGGCAGTGCGGTAGCAAGGCCATCCGGTCTATCCTGAAGGATCGGACTCAAGCGGAGACCGGTACTCTTCGAGGGTTTCCCTCTTGTTGCGGGCACCTAAACTAGCCGCGCAACTGTAGACTCCGGCATTCTAGGCACTAGCCTCTCCGAGCGCGAAGGAGCAAAACGTGTACACAGTGGAAGACCCGATAACGTGGAACCCGCGCCGCATCGTGGTAGCCGGCGCCTCTGGGGCGGGAAAGACCACACTCTGCGGGCAGCTGGAACGCGCACTGTCGCTACCTAGGGTGGAGATCGACTCGCTCTACCATGGGGCCGGCTGGACGCCGCGCGCGAACTTCGTTGCGGAAGTGGAGGCCTTCAGCGCCGGACAAGAGTGGGTCATTGAATGGCAATACCGCGCGGTGCGCCGGCTGCTGGTCGAGGGGGCCGATACCTTGGTGTGGTTGGATTATTCCTCGTGGCTGCAGATGACGCGGCTGGTGCGTCGTACGATGCGGCGTCGCCTAGCGCGCCAGGAACTGTGGAATGGCAACTACGAGACCATCTTCCAGGACGAGGAGCATATCATTCGCTGGGGAATACGGACCTTCCCTTGAGCAGGAATACCCGGGGCGACTGCGCAGCCCTAGCCAGACGCGGCGCTGGCTGAAGTTTTAGCCTTTGAGCAGGCGCGGAACGACCTTGCCCGTGGCGTTGCGCGGCAGCTTGTCCAAGAAGTGGACGTCGCGAGGCACGGAGTGATCGGCGAGCTTGGCGCGGACGAATTCGCGGATGGAGTCTTGGGTGATGGCTTTGCCGGCGGCGTCGCCTGTGCGCACGGCCCACACCGCGATGCGCTGGAAGGTGTTGTCGTCCTCGACACCGCCAGCGTGCACCTCGTGGATGCCCGGCATGGCCTCGAGGACCTCGGTGACGGACTGGGGGTGGACGTTCTCGCCGCCGACGATGATCATGTCATCGGCGCGGCCCACCACATGCAGGTAGTCCTGCTCGTCGATGTAGCCCAAGTCCCCGATTGAGATGAGGCCGTCAATCGTGTGGAGCTTGATTTTGGGATTGGTGTAACCGATGAGCGCGGTGGAGTTGGTCAGGTAGATTTCGCCCACGGTGCCCCGTGGAACCTCGCGGCCCTCCTCGTCGAGGATGCGCAGCTTGGTGCCGGAGGCGATCTTGCCGCCGATGGTGGGATCTTTGGCCACCTCCTCCATGGAGGCCGTCGAGGCCAAAGCCAGCTCCGTGGAACCGTAGACATTGCAGAGGATGGGGCCAAACCGGCCATTGGTCTCCTCTACTATCTGCGGGGTCATTGCATGCCCGGCGGAGGCGATAAAGCGCAGACTAGAGGTATCAAATTCGCCGTCCGGATCGGCCTCCACCATGCGCTTGAAAAAGACAGGGGAGGAGGCCAGCCCGTCGAGGCGGTAGCGCGCGATGTCATCGAGGGCAGCGCGGGCGTCGAAGACGCGGCGGGTGACCACCGTGTTGCGCAGGCCCAGGGCGATGTTGATGCAAGCCCAGCCCCAGGTGTGGAAGATGGACGCGGTCATCTGTACTTTCTGATCGGCACGCCAGGGGATGTTGTCCACGATAGACGCCAGGACCACCGGGAGGGTGGGCTCGGGCCGCATGATGCCCTTAGGAATGCCGGTGGTGCCGGAGGACATCAATACGATGGGTCCGTGTTGTGGGAAGCTGGGCAGTGCCTCCGTGGCCGGGTCGATCCAGTTGGGGGTTCCGCGCTTGACGATGTCGCTCAGGCTCGGGACCCCAGCATAGGCGCCACGCTCGGCTCCGGAGCTATGCGCGATGACGACGGTGAGCTTCTCGGCCAGGGCGGGGTCGAGGCGGTCGATGAACTCATCATCAATGACGAGGACGTTGATGCCGTTTTCCTCGATGCAGCCGGAAAGCTGCTCGGGGGAGGAGCCTACGTTGAGCAGGTAGATGGCGGCGCCGGCGTAGCCCTTGGCGCCGAGAGGGGTAATGATCCCGCGTCCGTTGCGGGCCATGACGCCCAGGCGGATCTCCGGCAGGTGGAGGTGGCGCAGGAAGCGGGCGAAGGCCTGTGCCTGGTTGCGCAGCTGGCGGTAGGTCAGCGTGCCGTCATCATCGATGAGGGCGAGGCGCTCCGGGCAGGTGAGGTAGCCCTGTTCGAGCTCGCGGGCGGTGGTGAAGCGGTAGCGCGCTAACACCGGCAGGGTGGAGGCCGCAGCTTTGATGCCTCCCTCGTGGGTGACAATGCCGGAGCGCACGAGGGCAGGGATAAAACGGCCGATCGCGCCGGCGTGGAACTTGAGCTCTGAAACACTGGGGGCCATAACGGCGATTAATTCCTTTGAGAGAGTAATTCTGGCGGGCGTGCAGTTGTTGTGCTTGCAGTTTTTTATCGGGTGCAGGTCCTTAAGTGTTGCGGCATAATACGGAAAAGCTAATAACTGTTGCTAGTGTTGCTCATGTTACTATTGGTAGCCTCGATTCTTAAAGTAGTTTTGAAAAGTAGTTTTATAAAAGAACATACGTAATAATCGCTGTGAAAGCAGTTGAAAGGTCTCTATCTCATGAAGTTTCAGCCCCTTAAGTTGAAGAAGGTCACCGCTGCCGTCGCGGCTTCGCTCATGGCTGCGGTCGGCGTCGTCTCCGCCCCGCAGGCTCTCGCTGGCGAGCGCAATTTGGTCTCCTTCGGCGACTCGGTCTTGGCCGACCCGGACGCCGGTACCTACCTGCAAGGCCGGTTAACTTCTTCCTCCCCGGGTGGGGTGAACTGTCCTTCCTCTTTCAACTACGCCAAGCGCACCGCCGCCAAGCTGGGCCTGCCTGCTCGTGACTTCTCCTGCTCCGGCGCAGTTTCTTCCATGTCTGGCGGCCCGCAGATCTCCGCGCAGGTCGATGAGGCTATCCGGGTGGGGGCACTGAGCCCGGATACCGCGCGCGTGCTCTTTTCTTCCGGCTTTAATGACACCTACAACAACGCGAATTTGAGCATGGATGACATTCGCCGCCGCTGGGTGGATGCCATGGCGCCGCAGGTTGAGCGCATCAAGCAGGCCGCTCCGAATGCCCGCATTCAGATCGTGGGCTACCCCACTATCGGTTCCGGTGACTACTACTGCCTCTTCCACTTCGGGCCGCGCCCGGCTGATTCCACCCTGCTGCCACAGATCCGGGATTATGAGAACAAGGCGCAATGGATGGAGATCGACCTGGCTGCGCGCACCGGCACGCAGTTCCTGGACATGAAGCCCTCCACCGTCAACAATGGCATGTGTGCAGATGCAGATAGGCGCATGTGGGCCGGGCTGATTGACTTCACTGCGGGTCCAGGCAACCTGCCCATCCACATCAATGCCCGTGGTCACGAGCATGCCGCGAACGTGATTGCTGGCTCCTAAGCTGCGTGCTCTAAAAGAAAGAGTTTTCTAAATAAGGTCACTTTATTGGAAATCTCTGTACGCTGTCGGGCATGAGTGAAAATACCCAAACCGTTAAAGCAATAATTGCCCGATCCGCAGGCGCGAAGGTCGAAGAAGTCCCCATTCTCATCCCGGAGCCCGGGCCCAATGACGTCATCGTGCGTGTCCAGGCCTGCGGGGTATGCCACACCGATCTGGCCTACCGCGACGGCGACATCGCTGATGAGTTCCCCTTCCTGCTCGGCCACGAGGCCGCGGGCATCGTGGAAACGGTGGGCTCCGCTGTCACCCACGTGCGCGAGGGTGACTTCGTCATCGCCAACTGGCGCGCGGTCTGCGGCGAATGCCGCGCATGCAAGAAAGGCGAACCCAAGTACTGCTTCAACACCCATAATGCCTCCAAGAAGATGACGCTCGAAGATGGCACGGAGCTCACCCCGGCGCTGGGAATCGGCGCCTTCGCCGAGAAAACAATCCTGCACGAGGGGCAGTGCACCAAGGTCGATCCTGAGGAGGACCCAGCCGCGGCCGGGCTGCTGGGCTGCGGCATCATGGCCGGCCTGGGCGCGGCGGTCAATACCGCCGCTATTGAGATCGGGGAATCCGCCGCCGTCTTCGGCTGCGGGGGAGTAGGCACCGCGGCCATTGCGGGCGCGCGTCTGGCTGGGGCGGCCACCATCATCGCCGTGGACATCGACCAGCGCAAGCTCGATACCGCCCGCGAGTTCGGTGCCACCGATACCATCTGCTCCGCGGACCTGTCCGAGGAAGAGGTTATCGAGCGCGTCAAGGGGCTGACCGGCGGCTTCGGTCCGGATGTCACCATCGATGCCGTGGGCATCCAGCCCACCTGGCGCCTAGCCTTCTACTCCCGGGACCTGGCCGGGCGCATGGTCATGGTGGGGGTACCCAATCTCACCGATCACGTCGATATTCCCGCCATCGACCTCTACGGCCACGGCGGCTCCATCCGCCCGGCCTGGTACGGCGATTGCCTGCCCGAGCGGGACTTCCCCGCCTACGTGGCGCTCCACCGCGCGGGGCGCTTTCCCCTGGATAAGTTCGTTTCCGAGCGCATTGCGCTTGGCGATGTCGAGGACGCCTTCGCCACCATGCGCGCGGGCACCGTCCTGCGCTCCGTCGTTGAGCTCTAAGCCCATCGGGGTGAGGAAAGCTCACGGCCTGTGCCCCCGATAATCAGGTAGGTTGGGCGGCACGACCACCCGACCAAGGAGGAAGCATGAAGATTGACAAGGTTATAACTTCTGGAAAGTTCCGCCTCGATGGCGGCGAGTGGGACGTCAACAACAACGTCTACATCATCGGTGACGCATCGGCGGTCTATATCGTGGACCCGGCGCACGATTTGGATGCCATCGAAGACGCCGTCGCCAAGCGGCCAGTGCGTGGGATCCTGCTCACGCACGCCCACAACGACCACTGCGAACTGGCGCCGGCGGCTGCGGAACGCTTCGGCGCCGAGGTCTACCTGCACCCCGATGATGCGCCGCTGTGGGAAGAAGCCAACGGTGACGCTCCCTTCGTTCCGCTGAGCGATAACGAGCAATTCCAGGTGAGCGGGGAAGCCATCACCGTATTCCACACCCCGGGCCATACCCCCGGGGGCGTGGTATTCCACCTGCCCACGGAGAAAGCGCTGCTGTCGGGGGACACCCTTTTTAAGGGCGGTCCCGGGGCTACCGGCCGCAAGTATTCGGATTTCGATGTCATCATCGAATCCCTGCGTAACGTCATCTTCCACCTGCCGCCGGCTACCCGGGTGCTGCCCGGGCACGGCGAGGAAACCACCGTGGGTGAGGAGGCCGCGCACATCGACGAATACGTCAAGCGCGGCTACTAGCGGCTGGTTGTGCGAGCGGCCTTCCAGCCGGCCGCGGCGGCGACGAGGGCGCAAAGCCCAAAGCCCACCCAGGCATCGGAGACGGTGGTGGAGAAGTTCTGCGCCCAGAGCTGGATGCGGTACTGGGCATCGGTGCTGAAAAGCGCAGGCAGTGTTGCCGTGCCGTGGCTAGTGAGGAACACCAGCCCCACCGCGGCAAGCAGCAGCCCGGACAACATCGACAAGGTGTTGGTGCGCAGCGGGCCGAGGCTCACGGCCCGCCCGCGCAGCCAGGAACGCCCGCCGATGTCACAGTGATCCCACGTTGCAGCGAGAAGGAAAAGCGGGGCCGCCATCCCCGCCGCATAAGCCACCATGATGAGGGCGCCATAGAGGCCGGATCCCGCCGCCGCGGCGGTGGTCAGGACCGCACCTAGAAGCGGTCCCGCACAAAATCCCGCGAAGCCATAGACCGCGCCGAGCGCAAAGACCGCGGGGATACCGTGCCCGCGCCCCACCCGCGCGCTCAGGCGGTTCAGGCCCGGGATGCTAAACCCGCCCCCGCAGAAGGCATAGATGCCTAGGGCAATGAGCACCCAGCCCGCGAGCACAATGACCGTATCGCGATAGTGCAGCGCAAGGGCCGCCACGCCCATGCCCACCGGAACCAAGGTCACGCACAATCCCAGGAAGAACACCAGGGTGCGGAAGAGAAGCTGGCGCGTGGAGCTAAAAGCATAGGCAAAAAACGCCGGAAGCAAGAGGGCGGAACATGGGCTAATAAGGCTGAGGATTCCCGCCAAGAACGCGCCCAGCAGGCCTATAGAGATCATGATATTTCCCCCAGTCCGTAGCCTAAGAACACGGCGGCGAGAATGAGCGCGGCGATGAAAAGCCACACACTCCAATGTGGCTTAAGCATGCGGCGCAGGCACCGTGACCTCTCCGCTGGCCACCTTGTTGAGCTGCTCCAGGATGGTGGACTCGAATACCTCGCTGGGCTGCGCGCCGGAGACGAAAGCATCTCCCACGAGGAAGGAAGGCGTGCCGGTGATGCCGATGCTGGAGGCATAGGAGCGCGCCTCGTCGAGGATGGAATCATAGGTATCTCCGGTTGCCGCGGCCCGGAAGGCGTCGATATCGGCAACGCCGGCTTCGGTAGCAAAGCGCACGAAGTCCTCGATGCCGAATTCCGGGTGGCCATTGATGTCCCGGCTGGCGGTATAGAGCGCCTCCTTGAACTCATAGAACTTGCCCTGCGCCGCGGCGGCGCGCCCGGCCTTGGCCGCCTCGACTGCGTGCGGGCCGTTGACGGGGAAGTCATTCCACTCGATACGCACGAGCCCGGAATCAACGTACTTGCTTATAAGCCCCGGCTCGGTCTGGTTGGCGTAGCGCGAGCAGAAGGGGCACTCGAAGTCAGAGAACTCTGAAATCACCACGGGGGCATCAACCGCCCCGATTGCGAAGGGATCCGCGGGGTTACGGCGGTGGACGTTGAGGATGTCCTCGTTGGAGTTAAGCTCCCCGCCAGGTCCCCACAGTTGTGGATCACCCTTGCCATCCGCAAAGTTCTTGCCCGGTGTGAGTTTCGCGGTGACCTCCTCGAGGCTGAGTTGGCCGGAAGCGGCGGTGGAAGAAGTGGCAGCGGCTTGAGCAGGTGCCTGTCCCGCTGCTTCTTCAGAGGAGCCGCGGGTGCCCAAGAGGTAGCCCACGACTAAGGCTAGGACGACTACTACTGCCACCAACACCCAGACGAGCGGGCTCAATGCGCCCAGCGCGGAACGCGGGGCGGCCCCGGCGATGGGGCCGGAGAAGCGGTTATTAGGATCTTGCTCAGAGGAGTGTGGGGTAGGCATGAATATTATCCTAACAAGCAGGCCTGCAAGGGTTCTCTCTCCGCGCCAGTGTTTCCACTAGTCCTCGGCGGCGGCGAGGAGGTAGTCCCCATAGCCAGATTTGAGCAGCGGGGTGGCAAGCTCACGCAGCGCGGCCTGGGAGATGAAGCCCTCGTGGTAGGCGGCCACCTCGGGGGAGCCGATGACTATGCCGGTGCGCTTTTGCATGACCTCGACGTAGGCTGCGGCCTCGCTCATGGAATCCACGGTTCCGGTATCGAGCCAGACATCGCCGCGGCGCAGGCGCTTGACCTGCAGGGCACCGCGGCGCAGGTACTCCTCGTTGACGGCGGTGATCTCCAATTCTCCGCGCGCGGAGGGGCGGATCGACTTAGCTATGTCAACCACGTCCCCGTCGTAGAAGTACAAGCCCACCACGGCGTGGCTGGACTTGGGCTGCGCTGGCTTTTCTTCGATGGAGAGCGCTTGGCCCGCCGCATCGAATTCGACGACGCCGTAGCGCTGCGGATCGGAGACCTCGTAGGCGAAGATGATCCCGCCGCCGGGGCGACGGCACTGGGGCAGAGCGCTAGAAAAGCTGTGGCCGTCGAAGATATTGTCGCCCAAGACGAGGGCGACATCATCGCCGGCGATGAAGTCCTCGGCGATGATGAAGGCCTGGGCAAGTCCCTCCGGGTGGGGCTGAACGGCGTAGTCAAGCAGCAGGCCGAATTGGGAACCGTCGCCCAAGAGCCGGCGAAAGGACTCCGCATCTTCCGGGGTGGTGATGATGAGTATCTCGCGGATGCCGGCCTGGATGAGCGTGGTCAGGGGGTAGTAGACCATCGGCTTGTCGTAGATGGGCATGAGCTGCTTGGAAATCCCCTTGGTGATGGGATAGAGCCGGGTGCCCGAGCCGCCGGCGAGAATGATGCCTTTCATGATTTCTCCCTTGTCGTGCCAGGTTTAGGCGGCGGGGTAGAGGGCCAGGTAGAGCGCCAAGGCGGCGCGCCAGTTCATCGGATGGAAGCCAGTGGCCTCAAGTTTATCCAAGCTCAGGGTGGACTCGGCCGGCCGTGGGGCGGCGTCGCCGTGCGCGGCGGCATACTCGGCGGTGCTCACCGGGTGGACCTCGGCCGGGTCGTGGCCCAGGCCAATGAAGGTGGCCATGGCCAGCTCGTCACGGCCCACCGTATCGCCGGAGTTGGAGACGTTATAGACGCCGTAGTCCGCGCGAGATTTCAGTAGGTGCACGATGGCGCCTGCGAGATCTTCGGCGAAGGTGGGGCGCCCGCGTTGATCGTTGACCACCTCCGGGTGGATCCCGCGCTCGGCTAGAGAGCGCATGGTGGCAATGAAGTTGGCTCCGTCCCCGAATACCCAGGACGTGCGGATGACATAGTGGCGCGGTGCGGTGCGTGCAGCCGTTTCCCCAGCGGCTTTGGAGGCGCCGTAGGCGCTCAAAGGAGAGGGCGATTCAGCTTCGGCGTGCAGCGACTCTCTGCCATCAAAAACATAGTCCGAGGAAACGTGCACCAGGGTGAGGTTGTTGCGCGCGGCTATGGCGGCCAGGTTCGCCGGGGCCTGCGCGTTGACCTGCCAAGCAGCTGCCCTATCCTCCTCCGCCTTATCCACCGCGTTATAGGCGGCGCAGTTAATGATCGCGGAGTACTGCCGCCAGGGCCGCTGCGGCGGGTGGGTGACATCGAAGTCCGTGCGGTCGCAGTACTCGGCCTCGGGCAGTAGCTTGCGCAGAGCCCGGCCGAGCTGGCCATTCGCGCCGGTGACAAGGATCTTGCGCGGCGACATCGGGCTCACTGCATCCAGGTGCGGGTGGGCGCGGTCCTTGGCGGAGATTTCCGTGGGCTCAAGCGGCCAATCCACCATGTGGAGGTTGACCGCAGTATATTCCGCATCCGGGGACCAGTGGTCATCGACCAAATAGGAATAGGAGGTTTCCTCCAAGGCCTGGAAGCCATTGGCGACGCCGCGGGGAACAAACACCGCGGTCCCCGGGTCAATGACGTGGGTGACCAGCTGGCCAAAGGTCGGCGAACCGGCGCGCAGGTCGCACCAGGCCCCAAAGGCCTTGCCATAGGCCACAGAGACCAGCTTGTCCCAGGGCTCGGCGTGCAAACCGCGGGTGACGCCAGCCTGCGCGTTATAGGAAACGTTATTCTGCACGGGCATAAAGCCATCTAGCTGCGTCATCTTCTCGCGCTGCCAGTTCTCCTTGAACCAACCGCGGTTGTCGCCGTGGACGTCGAGGGAAATGATGAGCAGCCCGGGAATGGCAGTGGAAGTGGTCTGCATTAGTGTCCCTGCTTTGCATAGGCTTCTTCGGTGGCGTGCTTGGCCGGCTCCCACCACTGGCGGTGCTCGCGGTACCACTCGATGGTGTGAATAAGGCCTTCGCGCAAGTCGGTGTACTCCGGGCGCCAGCCCAGTTCGCGGCGCAGCTTGCTGGCGTCCATGGCATAGCGCTGGTCGTGGCCGGGGCGGTCTGCTACATGCTCGTATCCATCTGAGCCCATCAGCTCGCAGATTAACTCGATGACCTGCTTGTTGTTGATGTCTGGCTGATCCGCACCGATGTTATACGTCTCTCCCAGCTTCCCGGACTCGAGGATGCACAGCACAGCGCGGTTGTGGTCATCAACGTGGATCCAATCGCGCACCTGCTCGCCGGTGCCGTAGAGCTTGGGCGTGTTCCCAGTGAGGATATTGGTGATCTGGCGCGGGATGAACTTCTCTATGTGCTGATAAGGGCCATAGTTATTGGAGCAGTTAGAAATCGTCGCGCGCAGCCCAAAGGAGCGCACCCAGGCGCGCACGAGGTGATCCGAACCGGCCTTCGTGGCCGAATAGGGCGAGGAGGGGGCATAGGCGGTGTCCTCGTGGAACTCCTCCGGGGTGTGCAAGGGGAGATCGCCGAAGACCTCGTCGGTGGAGATGTGATGCAGCCGCACATCGTGGCTTCGACAAGCTTCGAGCAGGCTAAAGGTGCCCACCAGGTTGGTGTGAATGAAGGGGGAGGGGTCCCGCAGCGAGTTGTCGTTGTGGGACTCGGCGGCGAAGTGCACCACGGTGTCGCACGTGGACACCAGCGAATCGACGAGCTCGGCATCGGCTACGTCCCCCACGACGAGCTTGACCTCAAGGCCCGCGAGGTTCAAGCGATTGCCCGCGTAGGTCAGCTTATCGAGCACCGTGATGGCAATCTCCGGCCGCGTGGCGCGGACAAGGCGGACGAAGTTAGCGCCAATAAACCCGGCGCCTCCGGTAACGAGCATTCTGTGCATGACTCCCCAGTCTAGGGGCACAGGCCTAGCTCGGGAACTTCGGCAACGCGGTCTGCTCCAGCCACTGCGTGCACAGCGCCTTAAGCTCGCGCTGATTCGCCCCGAAATCACGCAGCTGCGCGAAGAGATCCTCTGGCCCCACGCAGCCGTGACGATGAGCCTCGATGTAGGAGCGCATTGCGCGGAAGAAGGCCTTATCTCCCATGAGACGGCGCAGCGCGTGGACGGTGAGAGCCCCCCGTTTGTAGACGCGGTCATCGAACATATCCCGCGGTCCCGGATCCGCCAGAAGCAGGTCTTGCTTCTTGCGGGCGAGCACGCCATAGTGGGCCCGCGCCGACTCGGCTACGGGGATGCCGTGCGCATGCTCCATCCACAGCCACTCGCAGTAGCAGGCAAAACCCTCGTTGAGCCAGATGTCTTGCCAGCGCTTGAGGCCTACTGAGTTGCCGAACCACTGGTGGCTGAGCTCGTGAGCGATGAGCCTCTCAAAGACGTGATCCCCCTGCACGTGATTGGAGCCGAAAATGGATAAGCCCTGGGCCTCTAGCGGGATCTCCAGTTCGTCCTCGGTGATGACCACCTGGTAGGCGTCGAAGGGATAGGGGCCGAAGCATTCGGCGAAGAAATCCAGCATGTCTTGCTGCTGTGCAAACTCCTCGCGCACCACCGCGCCCAGATGTGCGGGCGCCCACGCGGTGCAGCTGGGGCCTAGCTCGATGGGGGAAAACTCGCCCACTTGCACGGTGGCCAGATAGGTCGCCATGGGGTGGTGCGTGCGGTAATGCCACTTGGTCAACGCGCCCCCGGCCGAGCTTTTCGATACGAGTTCTCCGTTGGAGATAACCAGGAAAGGCTTGTCGGCAGTCACGACAATATCGAAGGCAGCCTTCGCCGAGGGGGTATCGTCACAGGGAAACCAGCTGCTCGCTCCGTTGGGTTGGCTGGCCACCAGGGCGCCGGATTCGGTCTCCTCCCAGCCAATATCGCCCCAGGGCGTGCGCAGTGGCCGTGGGCAGCCGCCGTAGCGCACCTCCACCACAAACGTGGTGCCGGCCGGCACGGTCTCCGCGAATTGCAGGCGCAGCTTGCCTCCGGATTGGCGGAACTTGGACACCCGCACGCTGGGCTTCTTCCCGTCGCCCCGGCGGTTATCTTCTACCGTGGCGGTGACCCGCCTGGCCACCATCGCCCCACCCAGGTCGAGGTTGAGCTTGGCGATGTCGCTCGTGCTGCGCAGCGAAATCCGCGCGATGCCGCGCAGGCGATTGGGCTCGACGCGGTAGTCAAGGTCCAAATCATAGTGGGTGACTACGTAGCCTAAGTTGTAATCCACTCCCGTATAGGCATCACGAGACTGGGCGGGCACATGCGAAAGGGCGGTGGATGGCAGCTGCATAATGCTGCGATCCTACCGCCCTAGCGAAGCTGGGACCCTATCGCCCGCTTAAATAAGCACTGATAAAAATCAGAGAATGTTTAATCCTCGACGCCGAGTGCGTCCTTGAATACTGGCCAGGACTTCTCCAGGTCCTCGCGCCAGCCCGGCCAGGAGTGGGTTCCGGCGTTGCGGAAGTTATAGGTGGCTTCGATTCCCTTGGAGTCGAGCTTGGACTTGAGGTTATGGGTGCAGTGGTTAGCTGCGGCCTCGATGACGCCGCCCTCTCCCTGCAGAATGACCGCCTGGGCGGAAGCCACTGCTGGTGGCATGCCCTGGTTGGTGTAGTAGGAGGGCATGTCCGTCGCGCTGGCTAGGCCGGTGGCCGAAGAGATATACAGCGCGCTGCCGCGAAGGTTCTCGGCGTTGACGAGTGCGTCGTTGTAGACGTTGTTGGGGCTGCCCTGCGGTCCCCACATCTGCTCAGGCTGTGCGCCGCCACGGTTGACGGTCAGGCGCAGGAACTCATACTCGAGCGGGTAGGAGGTGGCTGCGCAACCGGCGTAGGAGCCCACAGCGTTGTACATGCCTTGGTTGTGCTGTGCCAGCAGCAGCGAGGAGGTAGCAGACATGGACATGCCGGCGATGGCACGCTTGTCACTGGCCTTCAGATAAGACTCGATGGCGTCGGGGAGTTCCTTGGTTAGGAAGGTCTCCCACTTCTGCTTGCCCTGAAGGTACTGGCTATTGGGCTCTTGCTCCCAGTCGGTGTAGAAGGAGAAGGCGCCAGCCTGGGGGATAACAACGTTGACGTTCTTGTCCTTGTAGAAGTCCACGACGTTGGAGTTGCTCAGCCAGTCGGTGTTTTGCTCCGAGCTACCTGCACCATTGAGCAAGTAGATGGTGGGGCGCCCCTCGGTCTTGGCGGGGATGACAGCGAGGGGAATTTCGCGGCCGTCCATGGCGGGGGAGGTGGCCTGCAGCTTCTTTACCTCGGGCCGGTTTGCATCTTTGCCGGGGATAACCCAGTTCTGGTTGGAGATTTCTGGGGTGATCTCCAGATCCGAAATCACGGACAGTTGCTGTCCCTCATCGGCGGAGGCAAGGGGAGCGGAGAATACGCCCGCGGCCACGGTGGCGGCGGCGACGATAGAGCTGATGCGCTTCATAGCTTCTTTCCAGGAGTTTATAGAGTCGGGTTAAGAGTACTGTGCGTCATGCACCTTGTACAGCGCTTGGGTCAAAGAAGTCCCAAGGACGTTCCCAGCCTGCTGGCAGGTATTCATCGAGAACAATCGCTGGCGATGCCTTTGGCGTTAGCTCTTTGCCCGCGACGGGTGGAGGATACGGGTGTAGTTAAAGGTTAAAGCACGCCTGTAACCAGTGGTGCCAATGTTACAGGTGTGTCATAATTTGAGTGCTGAAAAGTCACGCTCGTGTAACGTTCAACGTGGTTATTGCGTTGAACAGAGCAGACCGTGCCGGTATATAGCCGGTATAGCGCCGGCATGGTGCAAGCAAGGCACCAGACGAAAACACAAGAAAAGAGATAAAAAAGATGAACCTCAGCCCTATCGATTCCATCATCGTCATGATCAATAATTTCCTCGGCCAGTTCGTCCACGCCGGTTCTTCCGCTTCCTCGGACTGGGCCTTGATGCTGGGCATGTTCTAAGCCAATCCCCGGCTGGTTCTTTGCACGCTCAGTGGTCTTTAGAGCCCCAAGTGGGCAAAATCCAGCCAAGTGCGCGACACCGTGAACAAAGTTACGTATTGTATGGGACGTGACTAAAGAACATTATGACGTTGTAGTACTCGGCGCGGGCCCTGGCGGGTACGTTGCCGCCATTCGTGCCGCGCAACTGGGTAAGAAAGTTGCCGTTATTGAGAAGCAGTACTGGGGTGGTGTCTGCCTCAACGTAGGCTGCATCCCCTCCAAGGCTTTGCTCAAGAACGCCGAGGTTGCGCACACCTTCAACCACGAGGCTAAGGACTTTGGCATTTCCGGCGAGGTCACCTTCGACTACGGTGCAGCGCACAAGCGCTCCCGGAAGGTATCCGCCGGCATCGTCAAGGGTGTGCACTACCTCATGAAGAAGAACAAGATCACTGAAATCAATGGTCTGGGTTCCTTCACCGATGCCAAGACCATCGAAATCACCGAGGGCGATGACAAAGGCAAGACCCTCACCTTCGATAACTGCATCATCGCCACCGGCTCCGTCGTGCGCTCCCTGCCCGGCGTGGAAATCGGCGGAAACATCGTCTCCTATGAGGAGCAGATCCTCAAAGAGGATGCCCCGAAGTCCATGGTCATCGTGGGCGCAGGCGCCATCGGCATGGAATTTGCCTACGTCCTGGCCAACTATGGCGTTGACGTCACCATCGTCGAGTTCATGGACCGCGTCCTACCCAACGAGGACAAGGACGTCTCCAAGGAGATTGCTAAGCAGTACAAGAAGCTTGGCGTGAAGCTGCTGACCGGCTACAAGACCACCGCCATCAAGGACAACGGCGACAACGTCACCGTTGAGGTGGAGTCCAAGGACGGCTCCAAGAGCGATTCCCTCACCGTCGATCGCTGCATGGTCTCCATCGGCTTTGCCCCGCGCGTCAAGGGCTTCGGTCTCGAAAACACCGGCGTGGAGCTCACCGAGCGCGGCGCCATCGCCATCGATGACAACATGCGCACCAACGTCGAGAGCATCTACGCCATCGGCGATGTCACTGCCAAGCTGCAGCTGGCGCACGTGGCAGAGGCACAGGGCGTCGTAGCGGCAGAAACCTTGGCCGGCGCGGAGACGCAGCTGCTCGGTGACTACATGAACATGCCGCGCGCCACCTTCTGTAACCCGCAGGTCGCCTCCTTCGGCTACACCGAAGAAGCCGCGCGCGAGAAGTTCCCAGACCGCGACATCAAGGTCTCCGTATTCCCCTTCTCCGCCAATGGCAAGGCAGCCGGCCTCAACGAGACCGCAGGCTTTGTCAAGCTCATCGCTGATGGTGAGTTCGGCGAGCTTATCGGCGGCCACCTCGTGGGCTCCAACGTCTCCGAGCTGTTGCCGGAGCTCACCCTGGCGCAGCGCTTCGACCTCACCGCTGAGGAAATCGGGCGCAACGTCCACACTCACCCGACTCTCTCGGAGGCCATGAAAGAGGCCGCGGAGGGAATCAACGGCCACATGATCAACCTCTAGGCCTTTCTTAATAAGACTTGGCTCAGGCCCTTAGCGCTCACGCCACGATATGCTTCCTTCCTCGCGGAAGGGGCCTCGTGGCGTGGGCGCTTTGTGTTCGGTGGTGCCTTCTCTGCCTGGCGACGTCGCCAAGCAGCGAAGGGGCACGGGTGGTTGGCGCGGTTAGTAGGGAGCGACGGCGGAACGGTGGGCGTCGATTGTCAGGGCCTCGTGGATGGGGGGGAAGGCGCGCTGAGCACAATTGGCGCGGGGGCACGTGCGGCAACCAGCGCCGATGGGGGTGGCGGTGGAAAGGTCCTCGAGGTCGAGGCCGGCGGCGTAGACGGTGCGGTCGGCGTGGCGAGCCTCGCAGCCTAGGCCCACCGCGAAGAGCTTGTTTGTCTCCCCGTAGCGGCCCTGGTGGTGCTGGACCGCGCGCGAAATCCACAGATAATTACGGCCGTCGGGCATCTGCGCGAGCTGGCGGGAGATGACGCCCGGCCGGCCAAAGGTCTCATAGATATTCCACAGCGGGCAGGTGCCACCCGAGTTGGAAAAATGCACGCCGGTGGCCGATTGCCGCTTCGACATATTGCCGGCGCGGTCCACGCGCACGAAAGTAAAAGGAATTCCGCGCTTATTGGGGCGCTGCAGGGTAGACAGGCGGGAGGCTACCGTTTCATAGCCCACCCCGAAGACCTGGCAGAGGTACTCCACGTCATAGCCTGACTGCTCCGCCTCGGCGTGAATGGTGGAATAGGGCAGCACGGTGGCTGCAGCGAAATAGCTGGCGATGCCGCGCCGGGCAAGGTTCCGGGAGGCGTCGGAGGTGAATGGTTCTTGGGAAATTAGCTCGTCGATCAGTGGTTCTGCTTCCAAGAAGCTGAGCTCGGCGGCCATGCGGAAGGCGCGCTGGCCCTCGCTGAGCCGGCTGGCCAAGCGGAATGCGCCGGATTCGCGGTCGAAGCGGTGCAAGGTGCCATCCATCTGGGGGGTGACGATGATGTCGACGCCGTGCTTATCGCGCAGACGCTGTGCCAGGGCGTGCTCGGTTTCGGAGATCTGGAAGGGCGCAACGTCGATCTCTTGTGCCAAGGATTCGGCGTGGAGATCGAGGGCGTCGAGGTAGTTCTGGCGCGCGTAGAAGAAATCGCGGACCTCGTCATGGGGCATGGACAGGGCCTGGGGGTTATCGGTGGCGCGCCGGGTATCCGTGGCTAGCGAGAGCTTATCGCGCACGTTGCGGTAACGGCGGTGAATGTCAACGAGGGTGCGGGCCACGGTGGGATGGTTGTAGACAAGCTCGGAGAGCTCCTGCATCTCCACGGGGGAGGGACACAGCTCCTTGTCTTGGATAACGTCCTGGATCTCCGCGAGTAGCCGGGAGTCATCGTCACGGGAAAAGAACGTTGCATCTACGCCGAAAGCCTCGGTGATGCGGAGCAAAACGGGGACCGTTAGGGGCCGGACATCGTGCTCGATCTGGTTGACGTAGCTGGCCGAAAGTCCCAGGGTGGCGGCGAGCGAGGCCTGGCTGAGGTCGCGTTCACGGCGCAGCTGTCGCAGCCGCGAGCCTACGTATGTCTTACTCATGACGGAAAGACTACCTGCCTGCCAACGGGTATAGCACCATATTTGCAAAGTTAGTGTGAAGCCTCTTAACCCCACTGTGTAGAGGGGGCTTTTGGGGGAGGAACCCACCCGAAAGTTTGACGCCTAACGTGGGTGGAAAAGTCACTAGCACTACCCCGGGTGAGCAAGCTCACAATGGGCGGGTTAATTACGCAAGGCCAATATTGCGAAAAGGCAGTGAGCGAGGTAGTGGGGTTGCGGGAGTGACTAATAAAGGCGATCCTTGCCTAAAGTCTCTTCGGTAGGAGGTAGAGAGCTCGTGTTGGGCGGTGAAACGGCCCGAAATCAACTAGTGACGTGTCCGAGGCCGTGCGTAAGGTAAAGGCGACAATGGAGGTGTCATGACTGTTAGAAATCCAGACCGTGAGGCTATCGCTCACGGCCATATTACGAACGAGAACATTCGTACCAAGCCGGCCGTTCCGTCTTGGGTCCTGAAGTTGGTTATGGCCGTCACCGGCCTGCTCTTCGCTCTCTTTGTTGTCGGCCACATGGCCGGCAACCTCAAGCTCTACATGCCCGCGCACGATGGTGGTGAGGCACTCGATATTTATGGCGAGTTCCTGCGTTCCTTCGGCGAGCCGCTGTTGCCGTATGGCTCGTTCCTGTGGGTAGTGCGCATCGTCTTGCTGGCCGCTATTGTCGGCCACATTTACGGCGCATTCGCTCTGACCGCGCGTTCCAAGCAGTCCCGTGGCAAGTTCAAGCGCACCGCACTGATGGGCGGCGTCGATTCCTTCGCCACCAAGTCCATGCTGGTCACCGGCGCCGTATTGCTGCTCTTCATCATTTTCCACATCCTGGATCTGACCATGGGTGTTGCCCCGGTAGCACCGGAAGCGTTCGTGCACGGTGAGGTCAAGGCCAACATGATTGCGACCTTCAGCCGCTGGCCGGTCACCATCTTCTATGTCTTGGCTATGGTTTGCCTGTTCCTGCACCTGACTCACGGTATCCGCCTTGCTGCCTCAGATCTGGGCATCACCGGTGCGAAGTGGCGCCAGACTTTCCTAGTTCTGGCCTACATCATCCCGGCCGTTGTCTGCATCGGCAACATCGTTATGCCCCTGTCCATCGCCCTGGGTTGGGTCAGCTAAAGGAGCTTCTTCGAACCATGACTAATACTGAACTCAAGCGCGAGCGCCCCGACTTCTCGCAGCCAGAATCTATCGTCTCGGGCGTGTCTCTCGGTAGCATCCTCGAGTCTAATGAGCCCCACGGCGTTCCCATGCGGGACATGTGGGACTACCAAAAAGACCACATGGAGCTGGTCTCCCCGCTCAACCGCCGCAAGTTTGAGATCCTCGTGGTAGGCACCGGCCTTTCTGCCGGCGCATCCGCCGCAGCACTCGGCGAGCTGGGCTACAACGTGAAGGTCTTTACCTATCACGACTCCCCGCGGCGCGCTCACTCGATCGCTGCCCAGGGTGGCGTTAACGCCTCCCGGCACAAGATGGTCGATAACGACTCCGCTTATCGCCACACCAAGGACACCGTCAAGGGCGGTGACTACCGTTGCCGCGAGTCCGATTGCTGGCGCCTGGCCTATGAGTCCATTCGCGTCATCGACCACATGAACGCCATTGGTGCTCCCTTCGCCCGTGAGTACGGCGGAACCTTGGCCACCCGTTCCTTCGGTGGCGTGCAGGTCTCGCGTACCTACTACACCCGTGGACAAACGGGTCAGCAGCTGCAGCTGTCGACCACGTCCGCGCTCTATCGCCAGATTGGCTTGGGCAACGTCGAGCTTTTCGCTCACCACGACATGCAGGACATTATCACCTACGTTGATAATGGCACCAAGCGCGTCGGCGGCATCGTTACCCGTAACCTCATCACTGGTGAGCTCAAGACCTTCACCGGTCACGCGGTTATCTTGGGCACCGGCGGCTACGGCAACGTCTATCACATGTCCACGTTGGCCAAGAACTCCAACGCTGGCGCCATGATGCGTGCCTACGAGGCTGGCGCCTACCTGGCCTCCCCGGCATTCGTGCAGTTCCACCCGACGGGCCTTCCGGTTAACTCCGAATGGCAGTCCAAGACGATCCTGATGTCGGAGTCCCTGCGTAATGACGGCCGCATTTGGTCGCCCATCAAAGAGGGCGATGACCGCGACCCCAAGGACATCCCGGAAGACGAGCGCGATTACTTCCTCGAGCGCCGCTACCCGGCCTTCGGCAACCTTGTTCCCCGTGACGTTGCCTCCCGTGCCATCTCCCAGCAGATCAATACGGGCCTGGGCGTTGGACCGCTGCACAACTCGGTGTACCTCGACTTCCGTGATGCCATTGAGCGCCTCGGCAAGGACAAGATCCGCGAGCGTTACTCCAACCTCATCGAAATGTATGAGGAGGCCATCGGTGAGTCCGCTTATGAGACGCCGATGCGCATCGCCCCCACCTGCCACTTCACCATGGGTGGCCTGTGGACCGACTTCAACGAGATGACCACTATTGACGGTCTCTTCGCGGCCGGCGAGTGCTCGTGGACCTACCACGGCGCGAACCGCCTGGGCGCAAACTCGCTGCTTTCCGCTTCGGTTGATGGCTGGTTCACCCTGCCCTTCACCCTGCCGAACTACCTGGCCCACCACCTGGGTGAGGACAAACTCGCTGAGGAATCCACCGAGGCCAACGAGGCTCTGTCCCGCGCGCAGGATCGCATTGACCGCCTCATGGCTGTCAGTGGCGACAACCCGCACGGACCGGCCTACTATCACCGTCAGCTGGGGGATATCCTCTACTGGGGTTGTGGCGTTTCTCGTAACGTTGAGGACCTTAAGGTCGCCATCGACAAGATTCGCGCGCTGCGCGAAGACTTCTGGTCCAACGTTCGCATCACCGGCCAGGCCGATGATATGAACCAGGTCCTCGAGTATGGCCTGCGCGTCGCTGACTACATCGACTTGGGCGAGCTCATGTGCGTCGATGCCCTCGACCGTGACGAGTCCTGCGGCGCCCACTTCCGGGATGATCACCTCTCGGAGGACGGCGAAGCAGAGCGCGATGACAAGAACTGGTGCTTCGTTTCTGCCTGGGAGCCGGGTCAGAAGCCGGGCGAGTTCATTCGCCACGCCGAGCCTTTGTACTTTGATTCGATCCCGCTGATGACAAGGAACTACAAGTAATGAAACTGACACTTGAGATCTGGCGTCAAGCCGGACCTACCCAAGAGGGCAAGTTCGAGACCGTACAGGTCTCGGACGCCGAAGAGCAGATGTCCCTACTGGAGTTGCTCGACCACGTCAACGACGGTCTGATCGAGGAAGGCAAGGAGCCTTATGCCTTCGCCTCCGATTGCCGTGAAGGCATCTGTGGCACCTGTGGCCTGCAGATCAATGGTCGCCCGCATGGCCCAGGTCAAAACACCCCGGCCTGCCAGCAGCGCCTGTTCCAGTTCAAAGATGGCGACACCCTGAAGATCGAGCCTTTCCGCTCGGCTGCATACCCCGTCATCAAGGACATGATCGTCGACCGCACAGCGCTCGACCACGTCATGGAGCAGGGCGGCTATATCTCCATCGAGGCCGGTACCGCACCGGACGCCGATACGATGCACATCAACCACGAGACCGCCGAGTTCGCCTTGGATCACGCGGCGTGCATTGGCTGTGGCGCCTGCGTTGCCGCTTGCCCCAACGGTGCGGCTCACCTGTTCACCGGCGCCAAGCTGGTTCACCTCTCCCTCATGCCCCTGGGTAAGGAAGAGCGTGGCCGCCGTGCCCGCAACATGGTCGATGACTTGGAGCAGAACTTCGGTCACTGCTCGCTGTATGGCGAGTGCGCCGATGTCTGCCCGGCCGGAATCCCGCTCACGGCCGTCTCCGCGGTTACCCGCGAACGCGCACGGGCTGCTTTCCGCGGCAAAGATGACTAAGCTATAGTCGTTTATAGGTATTGAGAAGAATACTTAAGAAGAGTTCTTAAGATGAATGCTAGGAACACCAGAAGTACAAGGATTGGGAGAGAGATTCAGCCATGAGCGATAACACCCACGCAGTTGCTGATCACGCGAGTGAGACCTACCCGGAGTTCTCCGGCAAGGTGCAGGATACCTACATCGAAGGCTATGACCCCGTGTCATTCGCCGCACCGCACTCCTCCCTGCTGCGGGTTTCCACCTGGGTAGGAATGGGTCTCATCCTTTCCCTCCTGCCGGCCGCAGGCATCGTCATCTGGGGTCTGGGTACCCACACCTTCCACTATGGAGCGGCTAGCCGCAACAACCCCATGGCTTTCACCATCGGTGGTGCCATTGTGCTCGTCATCCTTTCCGTGGCCGCTGTCGCTTCCGTCTACTACGGTCGTCGCTATTACCGTCAGTACCGGAAAGAAACTGGTCGTTCAAACTAGTATCTGAGAGTCCTACTCTTCTTATCTTCATTGACCCCCGCTGCCGTAATATGGCGCGGGGGTTTCGTCTAGCTTTAAGGGAAAGTATTTTACATGACCGAGTCCATTGCTTCGCGCCGTTCAGTTCCGGGGCCGAGCCCTGAGGTGGAGGCCGAGCGTCGGCGTGCCTTAAGGCGCTACAAGTTCTTCGTCACCGCTCTGTTGCTCGTCGCAGCGGCTATCTTCTTAGGTTGTTCGTGGTGGCAGAATCAGCCAGGGGGAGCACCCGTGTGGGTCGGCTACGTGCGTGCTGCGGCCGAGGCCGGCATGGTGGGTGGTCTGGCGGACTGGTTCGCGGTGACCGCTATCTTCCGTCGCCCGCTTGGACTGCCCATTCCGCACACTGCGCTCATTCCCAATAAGAAGGATCAGATCGGGGAATCTCTCAGCGGGTTCGTGGGGGAGAACTTCCTTAACGCGGAGCTCATCACTGAGAAGGTCTCGCAGGCAAACCTGCCGGAGAAGGCCGGGCACTGGCTGGCTCAGGACAAGAATGCGGCGCGGGTATCGCATGAGCTGGGCCGCTTGACGGCTAATGCCGTGCGAGCGTTGGACCCGAAAGAGGCGGAGGCGCTCATTCAATCCCAGCTCATCGATCGCCTCGCGGAGCCCGAGTGGGGGCCGCCGGCGGGAAGACTCCTGTCTGGCCTCATCCAGGAGGGCAAGCTCGAGCCGGTGGTCGATGAGGTCATCGACTGGGGCCATCGCAAGATTCTGACGATGGAAGATGACATCGTCACGCTTATCGACGAACGTATGCCGCACTGGGCCCCACGTTTCGCACGCAGTCTCGTCGGGGAGAAAGTCTACCGTGAGTTGGTCAACTGGACGGCTGAGGTCAAGGCAGACAAGAACCACGATGCCCGCAACGCCATTCGCCGTACCCTTTCGCAGCTGGCGCAGGATCTCCAGCAAGACCCAGAGATGATTGCGCGGGTGGAGTCCTTAAAGGCCGACGTCATGGGATCAACAGCCATGCGCGGTGCGGCGGCGGCGTTGTGGGCGGCGGCCGCGCAAGCCATCATCGAGCAATCCGAGGACCCGGAGTCGATGTTGCGCTCCAAAATTGAGCAATTGTGCCTGCGCTGGGGAAAGAATATTCAAGAGGATCCGGAGCTGCGGGAGAGCCTGGATCGTCGCCTTACCTCTGCGGTGGCCTTCTTCGCCGAGAACTACTCCGGCGAGGTCACCGGGATCATTTCTGAGACCATCAAGCGCTGGGATGCCAGCGAGGCGAGCGAAAAGATAGAGCTCATGGTGGGCAAGGACCTGCAGTTCATTCGCCTCAACGGCACCGTTGTCGGCGCACTCGCCGGCTTAGCTATCTACACTGGCAACCATCTACTGTTTGGGCTCTAGCAGTCTAGGCAGTGCACTACCCGTCCCCGAGTAGAAAGAAGTACCTGACATGACTGACAAGAAATCCCTGACAGATTCCCTCAAAGAGGCGGGCAGCTCCGCCTTCGAGGTAGCCAAAGAGTTCGGGGGCCATCTCAAGGCCGACCGGGCAAAGCAGGCAGAGGATAAGCCTGCAGGCGAGGGCACAGGAAACTCTTCGGACAACGTCTTCGACAAGGTTTCGAGCACCGCCAAGGACTTGGGAGCCACACTCAAAGCGGCCGCAGAGGCAACCCGGACCTCGGAAGCCTTCGCAGACGCGAAAGGCAAGATCAATACCGCCTATAATGAAACTCGCGAGGGGGTCAGCGAGGCCTATAAGTCCGCCAAGGAACGTAGCCAGCGCGCGGAGGGCAACGCCACTCCGGACGGCCCTAGTGCCAAGACCGGCAATCCGAGCAAGACCGACGGCACCGCTGCTGATGGATCCGCTTCCCCGGCGGAGGAGATCCTCGAAGGCGAAGTCATCGAAACTGACCACACCGACCATCCTGACCACACTGACCACACTGATCCGACAAAGTAAGAGTAAATGGACATTCTGATTCTCATCATGAACAACCTGCAGTACTGGGTGTTCATGGCACTTTCCATCTTCGCCGTGATCGGGGCGGTGCTCGCCGCCTCGACGCGCGAGGATGCCTTCCGCGCCGGCGACCGTAAAAACAAGTGGTCCTGGGTGGGCTTCTTGGCAGCGTCCGCAGTGGGCATGATGCTGCCCCTGCCCTTCATCCCGTGGATCGGCGCAGTGGTGACCGGGATTTACTGGTTTGATGTGCGCCCGCAGCTGCGTGCCATCATCAACGGCGATTACAGCTACTAAAAGCAGTGGCAGCCTAACATGGAATACCTCAATCTTTTGGAGTCCACTTCTGAGCAGGTCCGTGCGCAGGCAGAGGGCAACAGCGTGGTGGTCTCACCGACCCACGTTGCCGCCGCCTTGAGCGGAAAAGCCCACGAGGTGATCTCGGTGGCGGGCTATCCCACCGGCAGGCACCACAGCCTCATCAAGGCCTCGGAGGCGCGCTTGGCGGTCTATACGGGTGCTACAGAGATTTGGTTGGCGGTAGATCCGCAGCTGGAGGACTCAAATGAGTTGCTTTCAGAGCTTGTCGCCGTGCGGGAGGCTTGCCCGCAGCCGGTTAAGCTGGCGCTCATTGCCACGAACCAAGCCGCGGTGGACGCGGCCGAGCTCGCAGGATTTCAGCGCATCGTTCTGCACCACGCCAAGCAGGAAAAAGCAGAGCCCACGGATTCGGCAGCGCCTGCGAAGCCCGCTCAGGGCGTGAGGTCGGCGCTGCCTACTGTGGACTTCGACTTCTCCGGCTAGGCCGCGTCGGCCACTCCGGCTAGGCCGCGTTAGTCTCACCGGGGGCGGTGGAGACCGCGGAGCTGAGCTCCTTTAAGGGGACGTTCGTGCCGGCGACGGTGAGCTTTAGCTCCCCGCTTCCTACCTCAACGGCGTCGACGTGCAGCTGGCTGCCCACGAACTGCTCTTGTACCCCCTCGCGCAAGGAATCTGAGAGGGCAGCGGTGGCCTGATCAGGAAGATTCATCCCGAATACTGCTGCTTTGCGGGTGGCGATGTCGAGTACGCCGTTGTTCGCGCTGGGCTTGAGGGCGAGGCTGGCGAGCCCTCCGCCGAACTCGACGTCGATAGTGCTGTCTTCCGCGTTCGTGGTGATCGAGGTGATCACCATGTTGCCCAAGGTGGCATTGCCGGATTGTTCCGCGATGCTCTTTTGGAAGGTGGCGAGGAGGAAGTCATCCGGGAGTGTGGTGGTCGCACGCATCTGGCCGGCCACCGGCGCGGAGGCGACGCTGAGATCGCGCAGCTCGATGTCGGCGGCGGGCTGGCCCTTCACCTCCGTGCCCTCAATCTGCAGGGTGGAGGGAGTGCTCATGTTCATCTGCGAGATCTTGCCGCCCAGCATGCCAAGGGTAAGCGGGCTGGCACCGAAGCTGACGCTGGGCTTTTCTGTCACCTCGAGGCCCTCGGCCTGGGTGGTTTCCATAAACTGGGAGGTCATCTGCCTTCCCATGTACCAGCGCAGGCCAAATTCGGCGATGAGCAGGATAAGAAGGAGGCCGACGAGCACGCCGACAAAGATTTTCCACGCCTTAGAAGCGGAGTCTTGAGAAGCCATGGCTAATAGTGTGGTCTATGTTGTCCCCCAAGGCTAGTCAGGCACGAAAATCATAGTCGGGTTCACAGGTGCGGGGCGACGAGCTCCCAGTCTACGGTGAGCGTGTTATCGCGGAGCCGATGGCGAACTGGGTGGACGGGTAGCCCGACTTCGCCAAGCAATTGACGCGCCATGCGCCAACGCACCCGCGGGTGATGACGCCAAAAGGCCGACCCGCACCCGCGCTGGCGCGCAGATTATGTGCATGGTCGGCCATGGTTTTAACCCGAGGAAGGACTAGAGGTTAGCGGAGATCCACTGATCGGCAAGGTTGCCTTCGTTGGTGAAGAGCTCGCCCAGAGCCTCGCCCACCTTCGGCTCGATGGCGGCACCCATGAGGGGGATGTTCACCGAGACCTCGTTGATGTAGGACAAGGTGGTGGTGTCGCCCTCACCGGTCAGGGAAATCTCGCCCTTGAAGTCGACGGGGGTTCCCTTCACGTCTGCGGTGTAGGTGACGTCGGCAGCGTTGCCCTCGAGGGCACCGACGGTGATGACGCGCTTGACCTTGAGGTCCTGCGAGACCATGGCGCGCACGGCCTCGGGCAGCAAAGTGGTGGGCAATACCTCGTAGAGGATCGCGGTGTTATCCGTGAAATCGTGCACCTCGCCGGGATCCGGGGAGAGGTTGGCTACGATGTATTCCCAATAGCCCTCGCTGAGCAGTGCCTTGTGCACCTTCTCAATGGGCTGATTGATAGTTACGGTGTTTTCGCTACGGGTTGACATGCATAACAGACTACCTTGGTAGGGGTGTTAGAAGAATTCTTGACCCAGCAGCTGGCAGCGGTCGAGGGCATCACCCTCGACTATGACACCGACTTTGCCTCCTTGACCACCCTGCGGGTGGGCGGGAAACCCCAGGTATTGGTGCGTTGCTCGAACCCGGAGGCGGCCGTGGCTGCCACCCAGCTTGTCGACGACGCCTCGGTACCTCTCGTCATCGTCGGCGGCGGCTCCAACCTGCTGGTGCGCGATGGCGCAGTGGACGTGGTGGCGCTCTTGCTCGAGTTCGGCGATATCAACGTCGACGCGGGGTCAGGCCTCGTGCGCGCCGGGGCGGGGGCCGAGTGGGACCGCGTGGTCGCGGCATCCGTGGACGCTGGATTGGGCGGCATCGAATGTCTCTCCGGAATCCCCGGCTCGGCAGGGGCGGTGCCGGTACAAAACGTGGGCGCTTATGGTGCGGAAATCTCTGATGTGCTTACCCGGGTGCGCCTCTACGACAGGCGGGCCCACGTCGACGAATGGGTGCCCGCCGCCGACCTGGACCTGGACTATCGCTACTCCAACCTCAAGTTCACCCACCGCGCGTTGGTCCTTGAGATCGAGTTGCAGCTGAGCACCGATGGCCTATCCAAGCCCCTGCGTTTTGGGCAGCTCACCCAGCAGCCCGGTGAGCGGCGCCGCGTTGCCGAGGTCCGCGAGGAGGTCCTGCGCCTGCGCCACGGCAAGGGAATGGTCTTAGACCCGCAGGACCACGACACGTGGTCTGCCGGCTCCTTCTTCACTAACCCCATCGTTGATCCCGCGCTTGCCGAAGCCGTCTGTGCACGCGTGCGCGCCACCCACGGGGACGCCGTGGCTGAGACAATGCCGCGCCACGCGGTGGCCAAGGGCGAGAAGCTCTCGGCTGCCTGGCTCATTGAAAAGGCAGGTTTCCCCAAGGGCTACCCGGGGCAGGGGCGCGCGACCTTGTCGACCAAGCACACGCTGGCCTTGAGCAACCGCGGCGAAGCCCGCGCCGAGGACATCGTGGCCCTTGCCCGCGACATCCGCGATGGGGTGCGTGCGGCCTTCGGCGTTGAGCTTGTTCCCGAGCCCGTCTGGCTGGGCCTGGCGCTCTAGGCGTGTGCGTGTCCCAAGGGCGCGTTCGCTGCACATAGTGGCTAGAAGCTACCCCAGCCAAAATTGGGCACTATTTACCGTGAACGAGACGCGGGGCCGCGAAGTCCCTAGCGCATGACCTCGAGCCACTCGTCCTTGTGGGCGAGGTAGTCACGCACGGCGGCCTGCGCGCCTTCGAGGCTGTGGTTGGCTCCCCAGCCGCACTGCGTGACGTTGGCCGCCGGAACTTCGGTGGCGGTGAGGATATCGCCCAGGGACTTGGTGAGGACTTCGATAAGCTCGTCTTGCTCGAGGCCGTTGGTGATGGCGTAGAAGCCGGTCTGGCAGCCCATGGGGGCGAAACCGATGAGCTTGTCGGTGTAGTTGCGCATGAAATTGGCCATCATGTGTTCGATGGAGTGCACCGTAGGCATGTCGAGATGCTCCTCGTTGGGCTGGCAAAAGCGCAGGTCATATTTGATGATTTCCGTTCCATCGCCAAGGTCCTGGCGGCCGGCAACGCGCACATAGGGCGCGGCGACAAGGCGGTGATCAAGTTCGAAGGATTCCACGTTGCTGCGTTTCGTCATGGAGGACAGCCTAGTGTGCTTGGCTTAGCTGGCGCCATAATTAAAGTCGCGGGGATAAAGCTCTGATAACCATTGGCGCTGGCCCGGAGTGTCCGCGAGGGCGCGGAGGAGCGGTGCTGCCTAGGCTGGCAGGATGAACTCCCAGGAAAAGCCGGACAGGCAGCCGGATAGGATCTTGCCACCCCGCGGAGTGGAAACCATCGGCGTCGATTCCCGCGACGAATATGAAAGCCCCCTCGGCCGCGGCAACCGCCTGGGATCTAAGAGCTGGGCGCTGGTGCTCCGGCGCACATGGAATGACTTCTTCTTCGAAGGGTTTCTGGACAGAGGCGCGACGCTGACCTACTTCACGCTTATGGCTTTTGCACCGACGGTGTTGGCCGCCTACTCCATAGCCACCTTGGTCTTTGCCAGCAGGCGGGCACAGGTGGAGGAGATAACGCAGGAGTTCATCGTGGAGTATCTCCCCGCCCAGACCACGCAGCAGGCCAGCGACTTAGTGGGCACGATCATCGGCTCGAGTGCGCAGGGGACGATAGCGCTGGTCTTGTCGGTCTTGATCTCCTTGTTCTCCGCTTCGGCTTATGTGCGTGCCTTCTCGCGCACGGCCAACATAGTCTACGGAAGGGTGGAGGGCCGCGGCCTCATCCGCACCTGGGGCATGATGTGGGTGCTCACGGTGGTCCTGGTTCTCGGCGCCGTGACGCTGGTCTTTGCAAACCTGGCGCGGGATACCGTCATCAGCGGGATTCTGGGGCCTATAGCTGGGCCCTTGGGGCTGGAGGACACCTTGGACTTCATGCTGCGGATATTCTTGCCGGTCTGGGACTGGCTGCGCCTGCCCTTAAGCGTCCTTTTAGTCCTCGCGCTTATCGCGGTGCTCTATCACTTCGCGCCGAATGTTAGGCCCCAGCGATTCCGGTGGTTTTCCTTGGGCTCCGTGCTCGCGCTGATGGCCACGGTGGCAGTGTGGTGGCTCATTGGCCTCTACCTGCAGTACTTCGCCGGGCTCAACGCCTATGGGGCGCTGAGCGTGGTGCTCGCGGTCCTGGTGGCGGTGTGGATAACCAATACCGCTCTTATCGTGGGCCTCAAGATCGACGCGGAGGTGCTGCGCGCCAAGGAGCTGCAGCGGGGATTGGAGTCCCAGCGCCACATTCAGGCGCCGCCGCGCTCGGATGAGGCAGCACTCGCGCAGGCTCAGACCCAGCAGCGCCTCGAGGACAAAGGCGAGCAGATCCGCACGCAGGCGGAAGAAAACAAGGCGGAAAAAGATAAGGCCTAGCCCCGCACATTTTTAAGGTGCGGGGCTAAGCCTTAGTTCTTCAGATCTTCCTGGGCAGAATTAGACGCGCGGGAACACGCCTGATTCGTCGAGGCGAACGGACTCGTCGAGCAGCAGCGCGACCTCGGCGGCCTTGGCTGCGGAGACGGTGCCATAGCCCGGAATCTCACCGGTGCCGCCCTCGGGAAGGCGGCGGCCCTCGATGACTTCGAAGAGAGGCTCACGGCCGAGCATGCCGTTCTCGAAGTGGGTGTGCCCGGCGGCTAGGCGCTCCTCGGCGCGGGCGCGCCACTGGGTAGCGGCGTCGGCCCCGCGCTGCTGGGCGACGGCGGTCTCGAAGACACCCGGGTGAGCGTAGACCACCAAGGCACCGACGTGACCGAAGCCAAGCGAGGTCAAAGCGGCCGCACGCACGGTGCCCACCGACAGTGCAGAACGCAGCCAGACCAGGTTGCGTGCCTTGGGCTCGATGAGCGGATCCACGCAGTCCAGCGCCACGTTCGGCGGGACGATTCCGGTGCGGAATACATCCACCAGGCCACCGGTCTGGAAGAGTGCCGCGCCGCCCTTGGAGTGGCCGGTCAGCGTCTTCTGCGAGATGACGAACATAGGCTCGTCGGCGTCGCGTCCGATGGCGGGCCACAGAATCGAGTGCAGCTCGGACTCGTTCGGGTCGTTGGCGTTGGTCGAGGTGTCGTGCTTGGAGAGCACGCTGACGTCGTTGGGGTGCAGCCCCAAGCCGCGCAGGGACTTCGCCAAGCGCGAGTTGGTGCGGCCGCGCCCGGCGCCGAGGGCACCGAGACCAGGGGCCGGAATGGAGGTGTGCGCGCCGTCGCCATAGGAGGCGGCGTGTGCGACAACTGCCAGCACCGGCAGACCCATGTCCGCAGCGACAGAACCACGCACGAGCAGGACGGTGCCGCCGCCCTCGCCCTCGAGGAAGCCGCCGCGGCGACGGTCGTTGGCGCGGGAGATGAAGCGCTCATCGATGCCCTTGGTGGTCATCGCGGCGGTCTCAGCGGTCGCGTTCATGTCGCCGAAGCCGGTGAGGGACTCTACCTGGACATCGTCGATACCGCCGGCGATGACCACGTCGGCCTTGCCGAGCGCAATCTTGTCGACGCCCTCTTCAATGGACACAGCAGCGGTAGCGCAGGCGCCGATGGGGTGAATCATCGAGCCATAGCCGCCGACCAAGGACTGCATCGTGTGCGCTGCGATGACGTTCGGCAGAGATTCCTGCAGGATGTCGCTCGGGCGCTCCTCACCCAGGAAGCGGGTGACGAAGACCTTGTAGAGAGATTCCATGCCGCCGATGCCCGTGCCCTGGGTGGTGGCCACCTGTGCCGGGTGAATGGAGCGCAGAAGCTCCGCCGGGGAGAAGCCTGCCTGGGTGAAGGCATCGATGGCGGTAACCAGGTTCCACACCGCCATGCGGTCGAGGGAATCGAGCATGTGCTCCGGGATGCCCCACTTGGAGGCGTCGAAGTTATCCGGCATCTGCGCGGCAACGGTGCGGGTCAAGGTGGCCTTGCGAGGAACCTTGGCGGTAGCGCCCTTCAGGCGGGTGACTTCCCACTCGCCGTCGGCCTCACGCACCGTGGTGAACTCGGGATCTGCTACCTCGATGTCGCGGGCCTCGCCCTCGGAGGCCACGGTGAAGGTGATGTCGCGGTCGAGGAAGACGGTGGTCAGGTCGATGGAGCCCTGGTCCACGAGATGGAACTTATCGCTCAGCGTGCGGATGCCGGCGCGGGCGACGACCTCGTCGCGGAAGCGATCGTAGATGTCCTCCTCGGCGACCTCGGTGCCCTCGGCGTCGAACCAACCCGGGTGCGGATCCTCGGCCCACGTGATGAGGCCGGTCATCCAGGCCAGCTCCAGCACGCCAGCCGCGGTCAGTTCCACGGCGCCGTCATGCTGGAGGCCATACTCGGCCTCGAAGCGGGTGCGTCCCGAGCCCCAGGAGCTGACCTCGCCGATACCGGCGATGACGACCATGTCATCGAGGTCGGTGGTGACCTCAGAGATCTTCTCGTCGGGGCCAAAGCTCGGCTGCTCGGCGCGCGGCGGGTTAGGCAGAGCGGAGATGGTGGCGGGGGCCGCAGAATCCGCGGCCGTGGCAGCTTCGGCGCCTGCGCCGGCCCCGGCCTGATCCGCCTGGGTCTGTGCGGCCAGCGCGGTCAGCGAGACTCCCTCGAGGCCGCCGGTGAGGTCGGCCTCAACTGGGGACTTCTCGGCAGCAGCGCGCGAAGACGGGCTGGCGAGACCGATGAGCTCGGAGGAGATTTCCTCCGGGGACCACACGTGAATGCCTGCGGCCTGCGCGGCCGGGACGAGCACGTCGTTGCCGCCCATGAGGTGCGTGCCGGCAACCCAACCAATCTTGGCCTGGGCCAAGGTAACGCCTGCGGGCCAGCCAGCCTCGACGTGCCACTTGTTCAAGATGGCGTCGAGAGCAGCCTTGACCTCGCCATAGGCGCCGTCGCCGCCGAAGGTGCCGCGGTTGGGGGAACCAGGCAAGACGATGTGGCAACGGGTGTCAACGGCGTCCTGTGCCAGGCGGGAGAGCCCGGCGATGGTGCGCTCGAGCGACCACAGCAGCAGGCGGGCCTGGTTTTCGGTGGCGGAGCCGGCGTCGGCAAGCGAGCCGGAGACCGAAGGAGCCGCGAAGGGGTAGGCCACGGTCGGGGTGAGCGCGGGCTTGAGTATCTTGACCTCGTTGCCCACGGACTCGCGCTGCTCGGTGCCGATCCAGTCGATGAGGGCATCGACGTCGCGGTAGCTCGAGAGGTTGGCCGGAACCAGCCACAGAGCAGAGCCCTGCGCGCCGTGTGCGGCGTAGAGCTTGCGGGCAAACTCCTTGCGTGCCTGGGTGACCCGCGAGGCGGTCATGACGACAGTCGCGCCGGCCTCGAGCAAGCGCTCGACCAGGGCGGTGGCGATGGACCCAGGAGCCGCGCCGGTGACCAGGGCCACCTCGCCACGGAACTCGCCGTTGAAGTCGGACTCGGCCTCGGCGGCGACGGCCGCGAGATCTCCCTGGCCGCCGTTCTTGGCCCACCAACGAGCCTGGGCGGCGACGGTAGCGCCGGCGCCACGGAACTCGGCGGCGTCATAGGTGTCCTGACCCAGGGCGAGGCGGGCGAGCTTCTCGCGGGCGGTGGCCCAGGAGTCGTCGAAAAGCACTGCCTTGGCAGCGTCGAAGGTCGGGGAAACCAGCTTGAGCCAGCCGGTGCCCAGCTCGGCCTCGACAGTCTCGATGGCGGAGTTATCGGGGACGATGGTCTCCGCAGGCTCCGGGAGGTATCCCAGCTGGTCAAGGACCTGGCGGGCGGCGGTAGCCAGCACGCCGTTCTCGCCGGTGACGGTATCGGCGTAGGCGTCCAGCGCCGCGGAATCAACCACGCCGCCGCCTGCCGAAGAACCGGAGGACATGGACACCGAGGTGCCGTGGGCGGCTGCAACGGCAGCGATGGCGGCGTCGACCAGATCGTTGGCCGCGGCCTTCGAGGTCGCCGAGGTCGGCACGGTGCTCAGGCTACCGCCACGGACGGAATCCTCCTCGCGCGAGCCCAAGAGGATCTCAGCCTCGACGTGAGGGACCCACGATGCAGGCAGGCTCCAGGCGCCGGTGACGCGCTCGGCAACGAAGGCGGGCTTGAGGCCGGCCGCGCCGAGAAGCTGGCGCAGGCGGGCCGAGATGGCCTCGCCGAGGACGCCGCCAAAGGGCGTGTAGCCAGGTGCAGCGGTGGAAACCTTCTCGCGCAGGGAAGCCACGTCCGCGTCGGCGGCGCCATCGATGGCAGGCACGCCGATTTCTGCGGACATATCCATGAGCAGCTGGTTACGGCGCGAGGAGACGCCGTTGGTCAGCTCCTCGACGGTGTCAGAATCATTGATCTGATCGACACGGATCTTGTTCTGGAAGGCGAAGAGCACCATGATGGCCTGTGCTGCGCCGAACTTGAGCTCGGGCGCGTCGGCGCCGCTGGAGGCTCCAGCAGCGGGTGCGGCAGCCGGCGTGGGAGCCGCTGCGGGTGCTGCTGCGGGAGCTGCGGCGGGCTGCGCTGCGGCTGCGCTTGGCGATGCCGCCTCGGCGGTGTCCGCCGCATCCTCAGCGGCTTCCGGTGCGGCGGGGGGNNTAGGGAGCGGCCTGGACGTCTTCGAGCATGACCTGGTCTTGGTCGCGCTCGACGTTGTAGACAGACAGGTCCACGCCGGCCACGGCCATGGAGCGCTTGGCCAGGTTGGTCAGGGTAGGAGCAGAAGCGAGGCCGACCTCGATAATCTGGTCCACCTTTTCAAAGAGCAGTTCCTGGGTCTCAATCCAGCGCACTGGGGAAGCGAACTGCCAGGAGAGCAGTTCGATGAGCAGCAGGCGAGCCAGCTCCTGATCGCTCAGGCTGGAGGCATCGAGGCCATCGAGGCGCCCGGAAGGAGCGAGCGGCGCGACGAGGTCGACGAACTCCTGGGTGAGCTCGAAAGGACGGGCCACGAGGTTGGGCACGTAGCGGCCAACGAGGGCGTCGAGGTCAAGCTCGGCGGGCAGCAACTCGTCGAGCTTTGCGGCGAAGGCGGGGACGCCATCACGTAGCACGCGGGAGTGGAAGGGCACGTCGATGCCCGGAACCATGACGGCGGCGCGCTCGCGGATGGAGTTGGCGCGCTTGACCAGCTCGCGCAGGCCAGCCTTGGTGCCAGCAATGGAGTACTGCTGACCACGGATGTTGTAGTTGACGATCTCGAGGATCTCGCCGGTCTCTGTCGCGATGCCGTCGACGTAGCCGTCAACCTCATCGGAGGACACCCCGATCATGTTCGGACGCAGGGCGGCCATGGCGTAATCGGAATTGCCCTCTGCGTCGCGCGGCACGAGGGTGCCCATGGCGGAACCGCGGGAGTAGACAATGTCGATGACGGCTTCAAGGTCGAAGATGTTGGCCAGGGAGGCCAGTGCGGTGTACTCGCCCAAGGAGTGGCCGGCGTACATCGAGCCAGCGGCGAGGGCATTAGCCTCGCGCAGGCGCTCGGTCTGCGCGTAGGCGACCACTGCGAGGGCAACCTGGGTGAACTGCGTCAGGTGCAGCACGCCCTGGGGGTGCTTGAAGGTCGTGCCGCGGACGGTGACCTCGGTGGGGTTGTCATCGATGACCTGCTGGATGCTAAAGCCCAGCGCGGTGCGGGTGTGCTGATCGGCGCGGCGCCAGATCTCGCGGGCAGCCGGGGAGGCATCGCGGTCGCCGCGGCCCATTCCCTCGGACTGGATGCCCTGGCCCGGATAAACATAGGCGGTGCGGGGCTGCGCCAGGAGAGCCTGGCCGCGGGAGACTACCTCGCCGTTGATGCGGCAGGTGACCTCGAGGGCGGCGTGGATGCCGGCGCGGCCGACGCGCTCGACGGTGATTTCCACCTCGTCATCGAGCTGAACCATGCCGTACATGGAGTAGGTCCAGCCGGTGACGGTGCCGTGCTTGCCTGCGAGGTGCTCGGCGGTGGCGGAGAGCCACATGCCGTGCACGAGCGGGGCCTTAAGGTTAACCAGCTGCGCCGCGTTATAAGAGGTGTGGATGGGGTTGTAGTCGCCCGAAACCAGCGCGAAGGGCGTCATGTCCTGCGGGGCGGTGACCACGGCGCGGTCTACGAAGGAGCGCGGGGTGGCAGTGACCTGTGCGGAAAGCTCGCCGCCGCCCCACTCAGGGGCAGGAACTGGCATATCGGTGCCGGTGGCGCGGCCGCGGATGGCGAAGCGCTGCATCTGGGTGGCCACGATTTCCTGGGAATCATGATCGCGCAGCTCCAGCTCGACGGTGACGATGCGCCCAGAGACGGACTCGTCGATGGAGGTGCACTTGGAGGTCACGTCGATGGTGCGGCCATTTGCCAGCTCGTCTAGCGGAATGCGCAGGTCCACCAGGTGATCGAGGTGCACGGCGTTGAGCAGGCCCTCGATGACGGGGTAGCCGTCCGCCAGCTTGCCGGAGCCGAGAGCCGTGTAGATGGCCGGCCAGCAAGGGCCGACGAGCACGTCGGGAGTGCCTGGCTTGACGGAGCCGAGCGCGGCGCCGGTGACGTTGGTGTGTGCCTGCAGCAGGGAAGCCGGCAGTGTGAAGGAGTAATGAGCCACGCCGAAGGGAGCGTCAGCGGATTCGCTACCGGGCTCGATGCGCGGCATCTCGGTGATTTCGTCACCCTGCTCAGAGATGGAGCCCACGCCGGCCAGGCCCTCGAGGAGGGCGAAGACGGAGGCGGGCAGGCGCTCCTCGGAGACAACGGGCGAGCCGCCGGTGGCCACGTCTGCGGGCAGGTCGAGAGGGACGGTGACCTGTTTGACGTAGAAGGGGCGCTGCTCGGAGGGGAGATCGTCCCAGTAGGAATCCGAGTTGATGCGGATCTCCCAGTTGCCCTGGTCATCCTGACCCAGCTCGTAGGCCTCCGGGCTCATCTCGTGAGCGGGGTTGGCCATGAGGTGGCCGTGCCAGACAATCGTCGGCGCGGCCTTGATGAACTCAGCGGCGCTGGTGGCGGACTCGAGGCGGCTGAAGATCTCGGTGGCCTCGTGGTCTTGTGCCAGGGTCTCGGTGGCGGCGGATTCGAAGCGGGCGAGCAGATCGGCGACCGGCTCGTTCTTCTTGGTGATGCCTGCCACGGCTACTGGGCCAGGAATGATACGGACCTCGTCGGCGCTGTAGCGCTCGTCCTGGGCCTGCCACAGGGTGTCCTTGCCAAACCACACCTTGAGGTCGCCGTCGATGGCGGGAACCCACGGCATGGGCTTGACGTGCTTGTAGTGCAGGGAAATCCACCATGCGGCATCGCGGGGGATGACGGTGGTGGTTGTGGCCTGCGGGTAGGCGGCCACGAGCTTGGCGGTGGCTGCCGGGGCGTCGTGGACTTCGGAGATCTCCGGGAAGAGGGTCTCAATCTGGCCGTGATCGGCGTCGTTGAGGCGGGCCTCGATGCGGTGGAGCAGATCGAAGAAGCGGTCATCCCAGGTGGGATCGACGAAGGGATAAGCAAGCTCCACGAAGCGCTCGAGCCACTGCGCGTAGGTCATGGACTCGACGTCGCCGAAGTAGGGCTTAGAGGTCTTGGCCAGGGCGGCGATAATGTCATCGCGGCGCTCCTGGTAGTCCTCCAAAGGCAGCGAGGTGATGAGGCGCGAGGCCTGCGCGAAGGAGTTATCCAGGTCGTGGATATCCGCCAGCAGGTGGGACTGGGAGGAGGCCACACCGTGCGTTCCGGTGCCGCGGCCGACCCAGCCGTCGTTGTCCTCGAGCTTGACGCCGGGGGTGTTGACCAGCAGATCCTTGACCGAGTCGGTGGCCTTGGCCTCCTTGGTGGCCATGGCTACGGTGCCGATAAAGACGGCGTCGACAGGCATGGCGGGCAGGTCATACTTCTGGGACCAGGAACCGGTCAGGTAGGTCGCGGCGCGCTCGGGCGAGTAGATGCCGCCGCCGACTGCCAGAAGGGCGTTGGGGTGATTGCGCACCTCGGCGTAGGTCTCGAGGAGCATGTCATCGAGGTTGACCCAGGAGTGGTGACCGCCGGCGTGGCCGTCCTCGACCTGGAGAACGATCTGGTCCTGCGGGTTGGCCGCGGCGATCTTGAGCGCGTCGCGGATCTGCTTGGCAGTGCCAGGCTTGAAGGTGATGTAGGGGAAGCCATCGGAGTGCAGCTGCGCGATGAGCTCGGTGGCCTCCTCAACCTCAGGGATGCCGGCGGAGATGCACACGCCGTTGAAGGAGGCGCCGGCCGCACGGGCCTTGGGTACGATGCGGGCCTGGCCGAACTGCAGGTTCCACAGGAAGCGGTCGAAGAACATGGTGTTGAACTGCGCGGTGCGACCCGGCTTCAACAGGGACTCCATGACCTGACGGTGGTGGTTGAATACCTCGTCCGAGTACATGCCGCCGCCGGCCATCTCGGTCCAGTAGCCAGCGTTGGCCGCTGCGGCCACGATCTCGCCGTCCGCAGAGGTCGGCGTCATGCCGCCGAGCATGATGGGGGACAGGCCCGTGAGATCGGAGAAGCGGGTCTGCGTGTAGGTCTGACCATCAGGCAAGCGGACCAGGCGCGGGGCGAAGTCGGCGTAGTTGACAGCCTTGGGCAGGGAGTTGCCCGGGGTGGCCAGGCCGTCGCGCTGCTGCGGGGTGGCGGCGAGCACGGAGACCTTGCCGGTGCCATTGACCAGCGGGGCGGTGAGCTTTGCTAGGCCCGCATCCAGGAAGACGAGGCTGTCGGCCTCGAGGGAGGCGACGGCGGCCGGCCAATCGTGCGGCTCGACAAGGATGGCCTCGGCCAAGCGCTGCGCCGTGGAACTATCGACGCCGCATTCCTGCGCGAGCTGCGCGGTACGTGCAGCTGCGGGGCGCAGGCTGGGGTGGTGGAAGGGCAGGGCCACGGGCAGCTCGTCGAAGACGGCGAGGATCTCGTCGCCACCGATGGTGCGGTTCTCGAGGCTGTCGTTGAATGCGTCAACGGCGCCTTGGAGTGCCGTGCGAGTGGACTCGAGGCTCTCGGGGGCGCCGGAGATGACAAAGTGGCGGCGGCCGTTGATGACGGCGATGGTGGCATCCCCGCGCAGCGCTTGCTCGATGAACGGGCGGTCGATGCCGCGGATGGAGAGCATGTGCGAGCGGGAATCGGATCCCTCCTGTGCGGAGGCTGCGGTGCCCATCAACACGGCGATGGTGAGGGCTTGCTTCTGATCCTCGAGCGCCGCAACGCCGAGGATGCCCTGCGAATGCCCGATGGCTTCCTTCGGGTCGAGCCCGAGGCTGCGGAGGTGGTCGATGGCTGCGATCTGTCCCAGCACGATTCCAGGGATGGAAACGGCGGGGTAGACGTCTACGTCTGCGGGCTTGGCGGAGGCCCCTTCGGCCCCGTTAGTGCCCTCGGCGCCAGCTGAAATGAGTTCTTCGAGGCGCTCAATGGCGCCGGGGCAGGTGGAGGCGATGAGTCTAGCGGCCGGCCCGGTGGCGGCGCGGACTTCGCTTAAGAGTTCGCGCAGCTTTTGGGCGATGGCAGGCGCCTGGCTGGCCAAGGAGATGGCCTCCTGCCAGCGCGAGCCTTGGCCGGCGAAAAGAATTGCGGGGTTGTGCAAAGAATGCAACGGAGTCAAAGACATTGTCCCTCTTTTGTCCTCGGTGTTTCATAAAGGAAGAGTGCTTAGTTTCCGGGCAGGAAGTAAACACATTCACGCCACGGTAGCCTACTGCCACGTAGGTTTAGGGTTCCGACTTATCAAATGTGAGCTTTTTCTCATGTTTTTTCTGAGGAGGAAAAATCACTGTCGATTCTCGGATGCGCGCTGGCAGGAGAGGGACCCGCCAGCGCGCAGGGGCAGTCAGGGCCTTAGCCGCGGCTTTAATTCCCGTTCTTCTTGAGCAGCTCAAGGAGCTGTTCTTGCACCTCGCGGCGCCTAATCTTGCCCAGCTGATCCTTGGCCAATTCCTCGAAGTGGTAGAAGGTGCGCGGCACCTTGTACCGGGTCAGGCGCGTGCGGGCGAATTCCTTCATGCCCTCGGGATCGAGCGCCGCGCCGTCACGCAACACGAGGCAGGCGACGACGTCCTCCGAACCATCCGAACGCGGCTGCCCGACGACGGCGGCGTCAACAACGTCGGGGTGAGCGAGCAGGGTCTCCTCCACCTCGGCGGGATAGACGTTAAATCCGCCGGTGATGACCATTTCCTTGATGCGGGAGACGATCTTGATGAATCCGTCCGGCTCCATGACAGCCATGTCCCCGGTGCGGTACCAACCATCGTGAAAGGACTCCGCGGTGGCCTGCGGGTTATTGAAGTAGCCGCGGAAGACCTGGGGTCCGCGCGCGAGCAACTCGCCCGGGGTGCCATCAGGCTGAGTCTCGTCGAGGTTCTCCGGGTTGCCGATGCGGATGTCTGTATCGGGGAAGGGGAGACCGATGTATCCGGGGCGCCGATTCTTATTCATGGGGTTGCCGGTCAGAACCGGCGAGGTCTCGGTGAGGCCATAGCCTTCGACGAGCAGACCCCCGGTGAGGTTCTCCCATTCCTCGACCGTCTCCGTGGGCAGCGCTGCGGCTCCGGAGAGCGCATTGTTGATGCCGGAGATGCTGATATTCTTCTCCCGCGCGGCGGCAATGATCTTGGAGTATAGGGTGGGGACTCCTGGCAGCCAGGTAGGAGTGTGCTTCTTCATGATGTCCATGATGAGCGGGATCTTCGGCGCCGGGGTGAGGACGAGTTCGCCACCGATATAGACGCCTAGCGCGGCGATAAGAGTGAGGCCATAGGCGTGGAACATCGGCAAAGCTGCCAACATGCGCTCGGGCTTCTTGCCAAGGCCGGGGACCCAGGCCTCGCCCATCTTGACGTTGGAGGCGATGTTGCCGTGCGTGAGCTCTGCGCCCTTGGGCTTGCCGGTGGTGCCGGAGGTATAGAGGATGACCGCGAGGCTCTCGGGGCTTAAGGAGCCGTCATCCCGGAGGTTAGAGCCATCCCCACCGATGGCCGAGCCGATAAGCGTGCTCCAGGGCACGGTGTTGGGGGCTGGGGAGGTCAGCTGGTTGCGCTTCTCGGTGATGGGGGGCAGGGGGATGCGCAGCAGCAGCTGTTGTGCGCGCGGCATGGCCTCGGTCATGTTGACGGAGACGATGGTTTCAAGAGAGGTGGTCTCCCGCAGCTCCTCGAAGACCGCGGAGGCGTTGTCCCAGACAATGGCCACTCGTGCCTTGTGGTCCTGGAATAGCTCCTCGAGCTCATGGGCGGTGTAGAGCGGGTTGTGTTCGACGACGGTCGCTCCCAGCTTCAAGATCGCATAAAAGGCCGCGATATGCTGCGGGCAGTTGGGCAGGGCGATAGCCACGCGGTCACCGGGGCGGATGCCGAAGGCCTTGAGCCCTGCGGCTGCCGCTCGGACCTGAGCGTCGAGATCTTTGTAGGTTTGGGTACGGCCGAAGAACCAGGTGGCGGGCCAGGCGGCGTGTTGGGAGAGGTTCTCGTTATACATGTCGACCAGAGTGAGGTCGCCGTAGTCGAGAGTGGCAGGGGTCCACTCCGCGTATTGCTGCAGCCAGGCCTTTGTCTCATAAGCGGACATGATGGGAAGGTCTCCTTTTGTTGGCAGGTGCACTAATAAGTGTTTTTGCTGCTTAGTACTAAGCGCTTCAGTACTAAGTACTTAAGCGTCAACAATATCTGCCTGATGTGAGTTTGACCACTTTCTAGCTTTAGGGGTTGAGAGACGGCCGCTTCTCACACCCCTTGGTTCGAGCTAGTGTTTTTCCTCCGCGGCGAGTCGCTCGAGCAACGCGGCCTGCACCTCGCGGCGCCGAATCTTGCCCATTTGATCCTTGGGCAGTTCCTGGAAGTGGTAGAAGGTGCGCGGCACCTTGTAGCGGGTGAGGCGCTCGCGGCAGAAGTCCTTCAGGCCCTCTGGGTCCAGCGCCGCACCGTCGCTGAGATCGATGCAGGCGACGACGTCCTCCGAACCATCCGGGCGCGGGCGCCCGACGACGGCCACATCATCGATGGAGGGGTGCGTGCGCAGAACTTCCTCGACCTCGCCGGGGTAGACGTTGAAGCCGCCAGTGATGATGATTTCCTTGATGCGGCTGACCAAGCGGATGAATCCATCCGAGTCCATGATGCCCATGTCCCCAGTTCGGAACCAGCCATTGTGGAAGGCCGCAGCGGTGGCTTCTGGGTTATTGAGATAGCCCTTGAATACCTGGTGACCGCGGGCGAGGACCTCGCCAGCGGTGCCATCCGGCTGCGTCTCATCCAGGTTATCCGGGTTGGCTATGCGGACCTCGGTGTCGGGGAAGGGGATACCCACGTATCCAGGACGGCGATCGGTGGTCATGGGGTTGCCCACGATGATGGGGGAGCACTCAGTGAGGCCATAGCCCTCCACGAGCAGCCCTCCTGTGTACTTTTCCCACTTTTCTACGGTTTCCACGGGCAGGGTCGAGGCGCCGGAAAAGGCCGCGCGCACGCCCTTGATGTCCACGCCGTCCTTCTCCGCGGCCTCCACGATGCGCTGATAGAGGGTAGGAACGCCGGGGATCCAGGTCGGGGTGTGCTTCTTCATCAGCTTCATGATGAGGGCAATATCCGGCTTCGGAATGATCACGAGTTCGCCACCGATGAGGGGCTGCAAGACCACGTTCATGGTCAGGCCATAAGCGTGGAAGAAAGGCAGGGCAGCGAGCATGCGCTCGGGACGATCTCCCAAGCCCGGAACCCAGTTCTTGCCCTGGAGAATGACGGCGAAGAAGTTCCCGTGGGAGAGCTGTGCGCCCTTGGGCTGGCCAGTGGTGCCCGAGGTGTACATGATAACCGCGATGGTGTCTTTGGTGACTTCCGGTGGATTCTTCAGATCCTTGCCGTCCCCGCCAATCGCATCCCCAATAAGGGTGTCCCAGGGCACTGTATTGGGGGCCTCACCTGAAAGCTGCTCGCGGGTGGATTTAAGGAAAGGAAGGCGCAGCGCCAAGCGCTGGGCGGTGGGCATAGCATCGATCATGTTGATGGAGATCACCGTCTCCAGATCGGTGCTTCCGCGCAGCTTCTCTAAGGTGGAGGCTGTTTTATCCCAGGCAATGGCGATGCGTGCGCCGTGATCTTTGAACAAACCCTCTAGCTCGTGTGCGGTGTAGAGGGGATTGTGCAAGACTGCGACCGCGCCCAACTTCAAGATGGCATAAAAGGCCGCAACGTACTGCGGGCAGTTGGGGGCGACGATGGCGACGCGATCCCCAGGGCGCACGCCGAAGGCCCGCAGGCCCGCCGCGGCGCGACGCACCTGGCGGTCTAGATCACTAAAGGTCTGGGTCCGGCCAAAGAAGTAGGTGGCTGGCTTATCTGGGTTGATGGCCAAGTTGTTGTCATAGACATCGAGCAGCGTGGTTTCCCCATAATCAAGAGAATGCGGCGTCCATTCCGGATAAAACTGGAGCCAAGCTTTGGAATCAACTGCCGACATGAATGACCTTTCGGGTACGGAGGTTTAGCACCGGCCAGTATACCGCCGCTAGGATAGGGCGCTATGCGCATCGCCATGATCTCCATGCACACCTCTCCCATTGAACAACCAGGCTCGGGGGATGCGGGGGGCATGAATGTCTATGTCATCAACGTGGCCCGCCAATTGGCGCGCCAAGGAGTTGACGTCGACATCTATACGCGCGCCACTCGTCCCAGCCAGGGCGAAATCGTGGAGGTCGAGCCGCGCCTGCGCGTTATCAATATCGTGGCCGGGCCCTATGAGGGGTTGAGTAAGGAAGAGCTCCCCACACAAATGGTCGCCTTCACCGGCGGCTTGGTGCAATTTGTTAAGTGCCATGGGCTGCACTACGATCTCATCCACTCGCACTATTGGCTCTCCGGCCAGGTGGGGTGGCTGTTGAGGGATCTGTGGGGACTGCCACTCGTGCACACAGCGCACACCCTGGCGGCAGTTAAGAACCAATACCGCAGCGGGGATGATACCCAGGAGTCCGAAGCACGCCGCATCTGTGAGCAGCAGCTGGTGGATAACGCGGATGTTCTCGTGGTCAACACTGAGCAGGAGGCTCGCGATCTCATCCGGCATTATGATGCCGATCCTTCACACATTCAGGTGGTATCTCCCGGTGCTGACACCGAGCTCTTTACACCTGGCAGCGATCGCAATACCGAGCGCTCCCGCCGCGAACTGGGCATTCCCCTGCACGCTAAGGTCGTCGCCTTTGTTGGGCGCCTGCAAAAGTTTAAGGGGCCGGACGTGTTGATTCGGGCCGCCGCAGAGCTCTTTCGCCGTGATCCCGAGCGCAACCTGCGCGTCATCATCTGCGGCGGTCCCTCGGGCGCCGATGCCAGCTCCGAGAGCTACCACGCCTTGGTGCGGGAGCTAGGCATGTCCTGTCACGTGCGTTTCTTACAGCCGCGCCCCCCAGAGGAGCTGGTCTCGATTTATCGCGCCGCCGACATCGTGGCTGTTCCCAGCTATAACGAGTCCTTCGGCCTAGTGGCCCTTGAGGCACAGGCTTCTGGCACCCCGGTCGTGGCCGCGCGCGTGGGCGGGCTGCCCATAGCTGTGGCCGAGGGTGAAACCGGTGAGTTGGTTGAGGGACACTCCGCTGCAGCCTGGGCGGATGCACTCGCGCGGCTCCTTGATGACGATGACACCCGCATCGCCATGGGGGAGGCGGCAGTCCACCACGCGGCCCGCTTTAGCTGGGCGGCGTCGGCTAGCTTATTGCGGGACATCTACCAGCAGGCGCTGGCGATCGAGGTCCCCGATTGTCATCAGCGGCACGCGGCTGGCGCTTAATCCTCCCGCGAAGATCACAGGTTGCGCGATTACTTCGGCTCTAGGACGAGCACAAAATGTGAGTCCCGCCCCAATCTCTCGGAACTTTCTTTCAGTTCATGGCATGCTGGTGGCTATGAGTAACGGAAAGCTAATTCTCCTTCGTCATGGTCAATCACAGTGGAACGAGTCCAACCAATTCACCGGCTGGGTAGACGTCGATCTCACCGCCAAGGGTGAGGCCGAGGCAAAGCACGGCGGCGAGCTGCTCAAGGAGCAGGGAATCCTGCCCGAGGTGGTTTATACCTCGTTGCTGCGCCGTGCCATCCGCACCGCGAACATCTCCCTCGACGCTGCTGATCGCCTCTGGATTCCCGTCGTGCGTGACTGGCGTCTCAACGAGCGTCACTACGGTGCGCTCCAGGGTCTCAACAAGGCAGAAACCAAGGAAAAGTACGGCGAAGAGCAGTTCATGGCTTGGCGCCGTTCTTATGGCACCCCGCCACCCGAGCTCGAGGATGGCGCTGAGTACAGCCAGGCCGGAGACCCGCGCTACGCTGACCTGCCGCACGTGCCGCGCACCGAGTGCCTCAAGGACGTCGTCGAGCGCTTCGTCCCCTACTTCGAGGAAGAAATCCTGCCTCGTGCAAAGAAGGGGGAGGTCGTCCTCATCGCCGCGCACGGCAACTCCCTGCGCGCGCTGGTCAAGCACCTTGATGGAATCTCCGATGAGGACATTGCGGGCCTCAACATTCCTACCGGAATTCCGCTGCTCTATGAGATCACCCCTGAGGGTGGAGTGGTCAACCCCGGCGGCACCTACCTGGATCCGGAGGCTGCCGCAGCTGGCGCCGCCGCAGTGGCTGCCCAAGGCGCAAAATAAGCACAGTAACGCGCCGCGTGCAGGCGGCTCAGCGTCTGCCGCGTCGCCTTGTGTGCGTCAGCTAACGCACTAGTTAGACTGCGAAGATCCCCGGGGTGGGCATATACTCCCTGGGGATTCTTTCGTTTTGAGGCAGGGCAATTGGAACTTCTTCTCGCTTTCCTGGCAGGCGTGGCCGTATGCGGTCTCGCCATTCCGCTATACGCGCGTGTGCGTGCCCGCATTCAGCGCTACCGCCAATCCGCCGATACGGATGCCAACCAGGTCAATACGCTCAGCCAAGTCTTGCACCTAGCGGTGCAGGGCTCGCCCACTGGCGTGGCGGTGTTGTCGCGGGATAAAGAGGTCCTCTTGTCCAACACTTCTGCCCATGAGATGGCCATTGTCCATGATCGCTCCGTCAACCCCAATATTTGGTCCGTGGCCGGTGAGGTCTTTGAGGATATGGAAACCCGTACCCTCGACATCGCCATCCCCAAGCGCCGCACTGGGCACCGCGTGACGCAGGTGCAGGCTGTTATCAAGCCGCTCAGTCTCAATGATGACCGCTTCGTCATCATCTACGGCACCGATGAGTCGGAATCCGTGCGCATGGAGTCGGCGCGCCGAGACTTCGTGGCCAACGTCTCTCATGAACTCAAGACCCCTGTGGGCGGCATCGCGCTTTTGGCGGAGGCTCTTTTGCAGGATACGGGGGACCCCGAGCACGTTGAGTACTTCGGCTCTCGGGTGCAAAAGGAAGCCACGCGCTTGGGAGAGATGGTCAGCGAGCTCATCTCCTTGTCCAAGCTGCAGGGAGCGGAGGCGCTGCCTGAGATGGAGCCCTTGCGCATCGATGATGTGGTTGATGAGGCGATCAACCGCAATCAGCTGATGGCGGAGTCCTTCTCTATCGAGCTCACGCGCGGGGAGGCAGTAGGGGTCAAGGTCTTAGGGGATCGCTCTCTATTAGTCACCGCCATCTCCAACCTTATTTCTAATGCCATCCACTACTCTCCAGAGGAGGTGTCGGTGTCTATTTCGCAGAAGGTCGTCGGCGGGGAAGTGGTGCTCGTCCGGGTGACTGATCGCGGCATCGGCATCGCCCCTGAGGATCAGAAACGCGTGTTCGAGCGCTTCTTCCGCGTAGACAAGGCCCGCTCGCGGCAGACGGGTGGCACTGGCCTAGGATTGGCAATTGTAAAGCACGTGGTGGCCAATCATGGCGGCAATATTAAGTTGTGGTCGCGTCCGGGCACAGGTTCTACGTTCACCATTGAGCTGCCCATTTATAAAGAAGAAAAGCCGGCGGAGTCTGCCGGGAAACAGGATAATGTCAAAGAGGGAGCTGTTAAGTCCGCAGCTTCAGGGTTGCCGCGCGCGGTTGTGCGCGCCGCAGCACGTCGAAAGGATAAAGCATAATGACCACTATCCTCATCGTCGAAGATGAAGAGTCGCTGGCGGATCCGCTTGCGTTTCTCCTCCGCAAGGAAGGCTTCGAAACGGTTGTCGCCAATGATGGCCCCACCGCCCTGGAGGAGTTCGCGCGCAATGACATCGACATTGTCTTGCTCGATCTCATGCTTCCGGGCATGTCCGGCACCGATGTGTGCAAGCAGCTGCGGGCAGTATCTTCTGTTCCCGTCATTATGGTTACCGCGCGCGACTCGGAGATTGACAAGGTCGTAGGCCTCGAGCTCGGCGCGGATGACTACGTGACCAAGCCCTATTCTTCGCGCGAACTCATCGCCCGTATCCGCGCGGTGCTGCGCCGCGGGCAGGATTCCTCCGGGGATCACGCGGATCCGGACTTTGATGAGCAGATTCTCGAGGGCGGGCGCGTGCGCATGGACGTCGAACGCCATACCGTCATCGTCGCGGGTGCCCCAGTGGCAATGCCCCTCAAAGAATTCGACCTACTGGAATACTTACTGCGCAACATCGGCCGAGTACTCACGCGCGGCCAGCTCATCGATCGCATCTGGGGTGCGGACTACGTCGGGGACACCAAGACCCTCGACGTTCATGTCAAGCGTCTGCGCTCCAAGATCGAGGAGGAGCCCTCCCGTCCACGCCACCTCGTCACCGTGCGTGGCCTGGGCTATAAGTTCGAGCTTTAGCGCCTAGGCGTTAGCCCCACGAGAACTGACAGGGCCCTTGCGCTGGTTCTGTTCTGGATAAGCATGAGCCTCCACGCTGGCAGGGTGGCGCGATAGGCCTACCCCTACGGCGGCGGCACGCTCGCGCGCGCTGCAATGGGAGGCCAGAATCTCATAGCATTCCTCGCCCATGAGGGCGATGAGCTCCGTCTTTTGGGAGCGCCACATGGGAGCCGCGGAGGTATGGCAGGCGGAATCGCCGCTGCAATACCAGTCGAAGTCCTCGCCGCCGTTGCCCCACCCGCGGCGATCGTATTCGCCGATGGTGGTGCGCAGGATCTCCTGGCCATCGGTGCGTTCTTCGTAGGCCTCATGCCGGCGCAGCGGCAGCTGCCAGCACACCTCGGGCTTGGCTACCGTGAGGTCGGCCCCGGCCTCGAGCGCCCATTGATGGATGGCGCAGCCAGCACCAGTGCCCCAGCCGGCGCGGTTGGCAAAGATACACGCCCCATCCACGATGGGCGTTTTCAACGCCGGCTCCGGCTCCCCGTCCTCGCCATCGAGCTCGTCCCATTCCAGCCAGGGCTCTAGCTCTATGGGGTCCTCCGATTGCAGGTACCTATCTACCCCCGCCGGGCGCAGCTGCCAAAAACGAGCGGGCATCTGCGCGACGGCGTCATATAGCTGGTCGCGGTCCGTCTCATCAGCCATGTAGGCGCCGTGGACGCAGCAGCCCACCTCGGGGCTTTGCTTGTCGATGCCGTGACAAGCCGCCGTACCAAATTGGCAGCTGTAGTGCGATTCCAACCACGTCAGATCGATGCTGAAGAGGTGGTAGGGGTCCTCTGGATCACAAAACTCGAACCATTCGCGCGGAAAATCAGGGGCGACCTCGCGGCCGGCGCGGATAGAGGCTGCGGCGGGTGAGGAGGCGGGAAAACCGAGATAGACCTCGGTGGATTTCGGGCGATTCACACCTCCCCACGGTAGACCTACTACGCTAAGAGTGTGCGATTAGGTGTATTAGACGTCGGAAGTAATACCGTCCACTTGGTCGCGGTAGATGCCGCGACCGGTGGACGGCCATCTCCCATGAGCGATTGGAAGACCCCGCTGCGGCTCGTCGAGCAGCTGGACAAGGATGGAAACATCCATGACAAGGGTCTAAAGAAGCTCATTGCGGCGGTCGATGAAGCCAACGAGTTGGGCCAAAAGCTCGGCTGTGATGAGTTCATCGCCTTTGCCACCTCCGCAGTGCGCTCTGCCCCCAACTCCGAGCACGTGCTCGATGAGGTGGAGAAGGCCACGGGCGTGCGCCTGGAGATCCTCTCCGGCGTCGAAGAGGCGCGGCTGACATTCCTGGCCGTGCGGCGCTGGTATGGCTGGTCTGCAGGCCGTATCACCAACCTCGATATCGGCGGTGGTTCCCTCGAACTATCCACCGGCACTGATGAACAGCCGGATTTGGCCTTCTCTCTGGACTTGGGTGCTGGGCGCCTGACCCATAATTGGTTCGATACCGATCCTCCCGGCAAGAAGAAGGTCAGCATGCTCCGGGACTATATCGATGCTGAGTTGGTCGATGTCACTGCGCAGATGAGCAACCTGGGCCCGGCAGGACTGGCAGTCGGAACCTCAAAAACCTTCCGCACGCTGGCACGATTGACTGGTGCTGCGCCTTCTTCAGCCGGCCCTTATATGAAGCGGACGCTGACCGCGCCTGGTCTGCGGCAGTTGATTTCTTTCATCTCGCGCATGACCGCAGCAGACAGGGCAGACCTGGAAGGTGTAAGTTCAGACCGTTCGCATCAAATCGTGGCCGGTGCGTTGGTGGCGGAGGCCAGCATGCGCGCTCTGGGCATCGACAAGCTAGAAATTTGCCCTTGGGCACTTCGAGAGGGCGTAATTTTACGCCGAACTGACAAGGGACTGGAATAGGAAGAGATCATGGCTGACGAAAAACAGTTGACCGTGGCGGAACTGCTCGCGCGTAATAATAAGGAGCGGAGCGCTCACGGTGACGCCTCCTCTGAAGGCGAGGGATCGCGCCGCCGTCATCGTCGCAGCATCGACGAGGGTGGTATCTCCGTAGCGGAGCTGACCGGCAATCTAGAAAAGGTCAAGGCTACCCCGGCCCAGTCCAAGCACTCCAGCGTGCCCATTGATAAGACCGCCCCGGTCATTCCTGCGCCCCCTAAGCCTGCAGAGGAAGAGAAGCCGGAGCAGGAGCGGGCGAAGGCGGCCACGCCGGCTAAGTCTGCAGAGTCAGCAAAGTCTGCGGAGTCACAAAAGCCTGCCAAGCCTGCCAAGCCTGACTCCGGCAAGGCTGCATCGTCGGACGCCGACAAGGTTGCATCGTCGGACGCCGACAGCGCCCCTTCTCTGGACGTCGACAAGCAACCAGCGGAAGAAGCTACGGCGAAGAAGCCGCAGCCTTCCACGGATGACACCACCGTATTCAACCGCGTTCCGCAGGCTCCTGCTGCAGTAGTGGAGCCGGAGTCCAAGGCTAAGGTTGCACAGACTCCTGCTACTGCGGAAGAAGAGCCTTCCAGCGCCGCCGGACAGGGCGCAGCAGTTGCTGCTCCGGCAGTTGCTACTCCGGCAGAGGGCATCGACAGCGAGGCTATCGATGGAGAGTCCGCGGAGTCTGAGGTTGGGCCCGAGCTGGAGAGTGATTCCGAGGAGGGCGAGGAAGAAGACTCTAAGCTCAACGCTTTCTCCATCATCCTCTTGGCAGTGATTGGCATCGTCGTCGGTGCGGTTGTATTCAAGGGATTTGAGATCTTGTGGGATCGCTTCGACCGCATCGTCGTTGCCGTGCTCGCCATCATGGTCACAGCGGCCAGCGTGGGCGCCGTCCACGCGTTGCGCACTGTGCGTGACCGTTTCTCCATGGTCTTGGCTGCCTTTGTTGGCCTGGTGCTGACCTTCGGACCCTTGCTTCTTGTCATGTAGTTCTTTCTTCGCCGCGCTTGTCCGCGCAGAAATTTCGGCCCGGTTTCCTCTGTGGAGGTAGCCGGGCCGATTCCTTTCTGGCACTGTGGAGGGCATGACAAAGATTGCAGTTTTAGGCGGAGGACAAATCGGAGAAGCCCTAGTTTCAGGGCTGATAGCAGCGGGTTTCCCGGCTGCGGACGTGGTGGTGACGAACCGCCGCCAAGCGCGGAGCGCCGAGTTGGAGGAGACCTACGGGGTGTCGACCACCAGCAACAATGAGCAGGCTATCGCGGGTGCGGACTACGTATTCCTGTGCGTCAAGCCCTATGCCATCATCGAGCTCTTGGAGGGTCTGCACCCAGGCAAGGAATCGGTATTCATCTCCATGGCCGCGGGCCTGACCCTCAACGCGCTGGAGGCCGCGGTCCCACAGGGCACTCCGGTGATTCGCGTCATGCCCAATACACCCATGCTGGTGGGGGCAGGTATGAGCACGCTAGCCCCGGGAACGGCTGTTTCTGAGGAACAGACTGCGCAGGTGGTCAAGCTGCTTGAATCCGTCGGTGAGGTCGAAGTAATCGCGGACAAGGACATGGATGCCGCCGCGGCGCTGCAAGGCTCGGCTCCGGCGTACTTCTTCCTCATTGCAGAGGCGCTTATCGACGCAGGGGTACAGCTTGGTCTAACGCGCGATAGCGCCCAGCGCATGGTCACGCAGACAGTAGCCGGCTCGGGCAAGATGCTCACGGATTCCGGCCGTGACCCTGTGACCCTGCGTGCCAATGTCACCTCGCCCGGTGGAACAACCGCCGCCGCATTGCGCGAGTTGGAGGAGTCAGGACTGCGCGGAGCCTTCTTCCGTGCTGCTGAGGCCTGTGCGCAGCGCTCTAAAGAACTTGGTTAGAGCGCTTGGCCTGAGTGTTTGGCCTGAGTGTTGGGCTAAGGAACTGTCCAAACGGACACAATCCATCGCCAAAGGGCGATATGGCGTTACTATCGCCCCCATGTGGGGGCGTTTAGGGCGCGGGTCCTGTGACGCCTGTTGCGCGGGGTGTTTCTGGGTGACTTAGGGGGCGAAAGTTAAGAAAATTGGCTCTTGGGTCGCATTAATCACAAGTTTCACGATAGGCTAGTTAAAGCACGTGCGTGATTGTCCTGTAGGAGGGGAAGCCTACAGCGCGTCGCGAGCTGAAGGATTAGATAAATTATGGCTAATGAAGATAAAGGGACCTTTCTAACCATCGCCGAGGTTGCGGAGATTATGCGCGTCTCAAAGATGACGGTTTATCGTTTGGTCCATGCGGGCGAGATGCCGGCTGTGCGCGTGGGACGCTCGTTCCGTGTTCATGAGTCCGCCGTCACCGAGTACCTTGAGGCCTCCGTTTACGGGGCATAGCAAGTACTGCTAAGTAAGTACTGCAACCGGTACTGGGATGCGAAGAAAGCCGCATCATTAGGCAGCGCCCACCACTGTAGATCCGCTGGGTCCGCGGTGGTGGGCGTTGTTTATGCCTTCTTAAGGCCGTGCTCATGGCGTGCACGAGCATTGCATTAATGCCGACCCGCTTTTGGAGCTGGGACATGGCCTAGGTATGATGAGGAGCATTCGTGTCGACACCCGCGCCTGTGTCTTTCCAGCTGCATACGCGGCTGGGGTTGCTTAGAGTGCACCTTTGCGGCCATTTCCGGGCTACTGTCGGCAGGTTTAGTACGTACTAACTGCGAAAGTGAGGAAACCAGTAATGGGTTCTGTTATTAAGAAGCGCCGCAAGCGCATGTCCAAAAAGAAGCACCGCAAGATGCTGCGCCGTACTCGCGTGCAGCGTCGTAAGCTCGGCAAGTAAGAGCTTCTTCTCTAATGCCCCGGCAGTCTTTTCCTAGTGGATGAGACTGCCGGGGCCTTAGTGCGTTTCTGGGGAGGAAAAGAGGTTGCAGTGACCTATCTACCGCCGTAGCCAGCGCCATGAGCCATAGGAGAGAGCGCCGGTGACGAGGGCGGGCAGGCCGTAGGAGCGGATGGCACGGCGGATGGAGCGGTAGTCGCGCACGAGCCAGCCGCGCTCCTCAGCAATACGGCGCAGCTTGCGGTCAGGGTTAATGGCGACGGCAGTGCCCACCATAGAGAGCATGGGGACGTCATTGGCGGAGTCTGAGTAGGCGGTGCAACGCTCGAGATCGAGGCCTTCGATGGTGGCCAGCGCAGCCACGGCGTGGGTCTTGCCCGGGCCGTGGAGGATGTCACCCACGAGGCGCCCGGTGAACTTGCCGTCCTTGACCTCCGCAACGGTGCCGAGGGCGCCGGTGAAGCCGAATCGGCGAGCAAGGATCTGTGCCAGCTGCACGGGGGTGGCGGTGACGAGCCAGACCTGCTGCCCGGCGGCTAGGTGCATTTGGGCGAGCTGATTGGTGCCGGGGTAGGCGCGGCGAGCCAAGGAGGCGTCCACGATCTCCTCACAGAGCTCGGTGAGATCCTCCACGCTGCGGCCTTTGACAAACTCCAAGGCTTGGGTGCGTCCGGCGGCAACATCGGCGGCATTTTCGGAGCCGGAGACCCGGAACTTGAGCTGCTTCCATGCCACGGGCAGGATCTCGGAGAGCTTGAAGTAGCGCTTGCGGGCGAGCCCGAAGGCGAACTCCACCAGCGAGGAGCCCTGGATGAGGGTGTTATCCACGTCGAAGAAGGCAGCGGTGCCGACATCCTCAGGAACGTCCGGATCGGGGGCGGTGAGCCGCTGGCTGCCAGCCGCATCATAGGAGCCGGAGACGGAATCCACCCCGGAGGCGAAGGACTCCAGGTCAATGCCGAAGACCTCCAGCGCGGCCGCCGCAGCTGCTTCGCCCGCCTCTTTCTGAGACTTCTCATCCACGGGTGGGAGCGCCTGGGTTTCCAAGAAGTTGCGCAGGTTTCCACGCGAGGCCGTCCAGTTAGCCAAGAAGGCCCGGGGCGACTCAGGGAATCCGGGGGGTTGCGGGGAGGAGGCTGGCACGAGGAGAGGAAACAGCTTTCGTTTTCGGGATAGGTGATATCGGGATACGTGGTCGAGATACTTTACTGACGTGCCCATAGTATCCTCTTTAATCTAACCTTGATACCGGTAGAGGAGAACCCCGTATATGGCACGTCGGATAGTGGAACTTATGGTGCGCACTGGCTGCGGATCGTGCAGCCGCGTCTATGAGCAGATCCTTCCCGTGGTCGAGGCGGCGGGGGCAACGCTGCGGGTGCGCAATATTGAGGAAGAAAAAGAACTGAATATGGAGTACGGGGATCGCGTTCCAGTAGTGGTCATAGACGGCGAAGAGTTCGCGTGCTGGGAAGTGGAGAACGCTGAGTTGGCTGCTGAGCTGGCGCGCTGAGTCGGGGGAAGAAGAGGTATTTCTGCGGGTTTATGAATACAATTGCGGAAATGGCTGGCGCGCCAGCAAGCGGTGCGGCCGGCAGCCTGCGTCAGACGCGGCGCGCTGGGTTTCGGATTTTCCCAGTAAACCAGGTAGTCTTTTGGTTGATTTCGATCAATCAAAGGATTGATGTGACTGTGGAGGAATGTGCATGAGTGTGCTCGTCGTGGGGATGTCCCACCAGTCGGCACCGGTAGCGCTGCTAGAAAAGCTAAGCATGGACCCGGCGGTACAAAACAACGCCTGCGGGATGCTCATCCACTCCGGCTCTTTGTCGGAGGCGATGATCATCTCCACGTGCAACCGCCTGGAAGTCTATACGGTGACCAACTCCTTTCACACGGGAGTACAAGACGTGGTGCGTACCCTCACGGAGATCTCCGGTGTAGAGGAAGACGCGCTGCGTAGTTATCTCTACGTTCGCTACGCCGATGCCGCCGCAGAGCACCTCATGACCGTCACCGCTGGACTGGATTCCATGGTCATGGGTGAACAGCAGATCATCGGCCAGGTACGCACGGCCTATCAGCTGGCCGCGGATCAAGGCACGGTGGGGCCACGCATCCATTCGCTGGCGCAGTCGGCGCTGCATGCCGGCAAGCGCGTGCATACGGAGACCAGCATCGATGAGGCAGGTGTCTCGATGGTCTCTTTCGCCTTCGATCAGGCGCTACAACGCATGGGCGTCAAAGATCTAAGCGGCAAGAAGGTTCTCGTTCTCGGTGCCGGTGCCATGGCTTCCCTGGCGGCTACGCACGCTGGCAAGCTGGGCGCGGCCGAATTGGTCGTGGCCAACCGCACGCGCGATCGCGCCGAGCGCCTCGCCAGCCATGCTAGGCAGGCCGGGGTGGCAGCGCGCGTCGTTGACTTTGGGGATCGGGCCCGTGCCCTAGGCCAGGTCGATATGGCGATCTCCGCCACGGGAGCGCAGAACTTCACCATTCGTGCCCAGGATATTCCAGTCCTTCCGGCGCGCGCCAAGCTCATGTTCGTTGATCTATCGCTGCCGCGTGACATCGATGACGCCGTCGCCGAGCGCCCAGGCGCTGATCTGGTCAACATTGAAAGGCTCAGCCGTTCCCTCAATGCAGCGGATACAGACGTTGCCGCAGGTACGAGCCCGCATGCGCAGGCGCGGCGGATAGTCAACGAGGAGCTCGAGGCTTATGCCTCCGCGCAACGCGTGCGTGACGTGGTTCCGGCGGTCTCCGCGCTGCGTCGGCGCGCTGCCGATCTGGTGGCGTGCGAGGTAGCTCGGCTCGAGCAGAAGCATCCGGAGCTCGATGAGAAGCAGGTGGGGGACATGAACATGGCCCTCAAACGCGTCGTCGACAAGCTCCTGCACGAGCCCACAGTGCGGGCGAAGAAGCTCGCTGCCGCCTCGGGAACCGTCAGCCACGAACGCGCCCTCCAGGAGCTCTTCGGGCTCCAGCTCGAGGGCAGTGGGGTATCAGTTCCCGCGGATCAGCTGCCGGATTGGGGCCCCACAAATACCGTCTCGCCCCTGCCCCTCAAGACTCAGAAAGAAGCCTAGATGTTCAAGATCGGTACCCGAGGTTCCAAACTTGCCACCACCCAGTCGGGGCATGTGCAACAGTGGCTGGAGGAGGCGGGGCACCCTGCCGAGCTGCACATCGTTACCACTGCGGGGGATACCAATATGGCCCCCGTCGAGCGTATCGGCGTGGGCGTGTTTACCCAGGCGCTGCGGGAGGCGCTGGACAAGGGCGAGTGCGATATTGCGGTGCATTCCTTCAAGGATCTGCCCACCGCCCCCGATGATCGTTTCCGGCTGGTTGTTCCCCGCCGCGCTGATTCCCGCGAGGCCCTGGTGGCGCGCGATGGAATGCGCCTGCAGGACCTGCCGCAGGGCGCGCGGGTGGGAACCTCGGCACCGCGTCGCATTAGCCAGCTCAAGGCGCTGCGCCCGGATCTGGATATTCGCCCCCTGCGTGGCAACATCGACACCCGCATGTCGAAGGTGACCGATGGTGAGCTCGACGCCGTGGTCTTGGCCTATGCGGGGCTGATGCGCGCGGACTACCAGGATCGCGCCACCGAGGTCTTTGACCCAGAAGTATTCATGCCGGCTCCGGCCCAGGGCGCACTGGCCTTGGAGGCCAAGATTGGTACCGCCGCCGCTGCCGCCTTGGATGAATTGGCTGATAACGCGGCCACCTTTGCCGCGGTGGGAGAGCGCACAGTGCTCTCTCGCCTGGAGGCGGGTTGTACTGCTCCGGTAGCGGCTACCTCGCACTGGGAGGGCGAGGAACTCGTGGTGCGCGGGGGAGTCTTCGCCCTCGATGGTTCGCGGCAGATTCTGGCCACGGCGCGCGGTGCGGCGGAGTCGGCGGCAGAACTAGGCCGCGGGGTCTCCGAGGAGCTTTTTGCCCATGGGGCCGCCGAGATCCTGCAGTGATGGTTTCTGCAATGGTTTCTGCGTTAATTTCACCTTTAAGCGTTAATAAATTAAGGTGTACCTAGCATACAATCATTGCTTCCCAATGATTCGGTCCACCTTAAGGGCATCCCAGGACGTTTGACCTGGGATTTTGTCCGTTATGTACTGATTTCGCACCCCGCCCGCTGGCTTCAGGGCAAACGTCGCACTCGATCATCTCCGCGCGTGACGCCTGAGTCCCGATTTAGAAAAGAACCTTATGAGCAATGCCGTGCCCGAGAACCAGCCCAAACTGGGGAACCCCGAGCTGGGAAAGATCATCTTTGTCGGTGCTGGCCCAGGCAATCCTGACTTATTGACCGTTCGTGCACGGGAAGTTTTGGCCTCCACGGCCGTGGCCATCGTGGAGCCCGAGGTCCTCGGCTCCGTCCGCGAGATCATTGCCTCCGCCGTCCCAGTTCCCAAGGAGTTGGTTGACGCCGCCGAGGAAGAATACGCACGCATGTGCGCCGCGGCTAAAGAGGCAGGCGCGCGCCGCAAGCCACCGCGTCCGGCAGAACCCACTGCGGCAGTTATCCATGTCCAAGAAGGGGTTCCCGGCGAGGACATCGTTCCCCAGCTGTGCGCGGCCTTGGAAGAGGCACAGGGGGGCGACGTTATCCGTCTCGTGGCAGGAAACCCGCTCAACAGGGATTCCATTAAGGCGGAGATCAACGCGGTTGCCTCCGCGGGCCTGGAGTTCCAGGTTGTACCCGGTATGTCCCTTCCTTCTACCGTGCCTTCTTTTGCCGGTCTCGCGCTGGGCTCGACCTATACCGAGGCGGATGTCACCGGCGGGGCTGATTGGGAAGCGCTGGCCAATGCCACCCAGCCCATAGTTCTGCAGGCCACCGCAGCGGATCTTCCGCTCATCTCCGCGAAGTTGCAGGAGTTTGGGATGCCGGCTGATACCGAGGCCTATGTCACCGTGCATGGCACCACTCGGTTGCAGCGCACCCATGAGACCACGCTGGGAACGTTGGGCAAGCTCGATGCCGAGCTCAGCGGTAGCCTCGTCGTGACGCTGGGCCGCAGTTTCGATGATCGCTCCAAGTACTCGTGGTGGGAAAACCGTCCGCTCTACGGCTGGCGCGTGCTCGTCCCGCGCACGAAGGAGCAGGCAGCGGCCATGTCCGCCCGCTTGGCTGGCTACGGGGCTATCCCGCAGTCGGTGCCCACGATTTCCGTGGAGCCCCCGCGCAACCCCGCGCAGATGGAGCGCGCCATCAAGGGAATCGTCGAGGGTCGCTACAAGTGGATAGTTTTTACCTCCGTCAACGCCGTCACGGCCGTATGGCGCAAGATCGCCGAGCTCGGCTTGGACGCGCGTGACTTCGCTGGCGTTCACCTCGCCGCGGTGGGGCAGAAGACGGCGGATGCCGTCCGCGCCAAGGGTATGGTTCCGGAGCTGCTTCCCCCAGCCGCCAAGCAGAATGCCGAAGGCTTGGTTGAGGTATTCCCCAACTACGTCGAGGACATCGATGCGGTGGGTCGCGTGCTTCTTCCGCGCGCTGACATCGCGGGCGAGGCCCTGGTTACTGGGCTAGAGGAGCTGGGCTGGGAGGTCGATGATGTCGTGGCTTATCGCACGGTTCGCGCCGCGCCGCCTTCGGCCGAGATCCGGGACATGATCAAGTCCGGCGGATTCGACGCGGTGGCCTTTACCTCGGGCTCTACCGTGCGCAACCTCGTCGGTATAGCCGGTAAGCCCCATACCCGTACCATCATCGCTTGCATTGGCCCCTCCACCAAGGCGGCGGCTGAGGAGATGGGTCTGCGCGTTGACGTGGTGCCCGAGGTTGCGGATGTGCCCTCGCTTATCGACGGTCTTGCTGAGCACGTCGCAGCCCTCCGCGCCGCCGGAAACCTTCCCGCGCCCCGCAAGAAGCGTCGTTCGCGCAAGAAGGCTACTAAGGTCGAGAAGGCATAGATTTTTCTCAACCTCGCTCAAAGGAGTAATACCAGTGAGCACTTTCCCCAATCGTCGTCCCCGCCGCCTGCGCCAGTCCGCGGCCCTCCGCGAGTTGGTCGCGGAGACCACATTGCGCCCGGCGGACTTTATCCTCCCGATGTTCATCGTTGATGGGATCGACGCGCCGCGCGAGATTCCCTCCATGCCGGGGGTTTATCAGCACACCATCGATTCCTTGAAGCGCGCCGCCCACGAGGCGCTCGACGCGGGCGTGAAGTGCGTTGACCTTTTCGGCGTGCCGCTCGATGAGGATAAGGATGAAACCGGTTCGGCCGCGTGGCAGCCGGATGGAATCCTCAACCTGGGCATCAGCGCGCTGCGGCAGGAATTTGGGGATGATCTCATCGTCATGTCCGATACCTGCCTCGATGAGTTCACCTCCCACGGGCACTGCGGAGTGCTCGATGAGAAGGGTCGCGTGGATAATGACGCCACCGTCAAGCTCTATCAGGATATGGCGCGTTCGCAGGCCCGCGCCGGCGCTCACATGGTGAGCCCCTCCGGGATGATGGATGGCCAGGTTGCCGCCATTCGTCGCAACTTGGACGAGGCCGGCCACGAGGATGTGGCCATCATGGCCTACTCGGCGAAGTATGCCTCGGCATTCTTCGGCCCCTTCCGCGACGCGGTGGGATCTTCCTTGGAGGGCGATCGCCGTACCTACCAGCAAGATCCCCGCAACTTCCGGGAGTCCCTCCTCGAGGCGCAGCTCGACTTCGAGGAAGGCGCCGACATTGTTATGGTCAAGCCGGGGCTGCCCTACCTCGACGTGCTCTCCGCTGTTGCGGAGACCTCGCCGGTGCCGGTTTCGGTCTACCAGGTCTCGGGTGAGTATGCGATGATCAAGGCCGCCGGCGCCAACGGTTGGATCGACGGCGAGGCAGTTATGATGGAATCCCTGACCGCATTCAAGCGCGCCGGGGCGGATCAGATCCTCACCTACTTCGCCACCGACGCCGCCCGTCTTCTCAAGTAAGGAAAACGTTGACCATTCCCGCCCCTCGACTTTCTCCGCCAACGTCCCCTAAAAATTCCTCACAGAATTCCTCGCAGAACCCCTCGCAGGGTGCTCCACAGGGGCAAGAAGATCAGAGCAAGCGCACAGAGACCGTCTCCCTGCTCATCGTGGTGTGGCTCGTTGCCTTGGTAGCGGAGTTTGTGCATCAGTGCCTGAGCGTCATTGCCTCCCTGCTCAACCGCGATCAGCTGCTGGCGCAAGCCCGCGAGCAGGCGGCGGACACGCTGGCTGGAACGGGCCAGGATCTTTCGGATTCCCTCATCCAGTCCGCCGCCTATGGCTCGATTATTCTCTCGGCGCTGTTTTCCTTTGCCATCATCGCGGTGTTGGCCTGGATGCTGTGGTCTTTTAATAAGCCCACCAAGCGGGCGGGGACGGCGCGGCGGTTGTGGTTCTTCTTCTCGCTGTACTTCGGCATCCGCATCGTCTTCGTATTCCTGCTCACCCCCGCGGGCAGCAAAGTGCCGGACTGGCTCTTCGTGCTCGATGGCTCGGTGCAGATCATCGTGGGCGTTGCTGCCGTGATGGGCCTGTTCTTCTCCAGCAGGGAGGAAACGCTCGACTACACAGGCGAGCTCGAGCAGATGCGGGAGATGGAAAAGGAGCTGCAGAAGGCCCGGCGGGAGAGGGAAGAAGAAGAACGTCAGAAGTCTCGTGAAGAGAAGCTCGGGGAGCTGCGCCAGGGGAGCAAGCGGGGCAAAGACGGTAAAGATTCTAATGATGGCCAAGAAGACAAGGACTCTTCCGGCTTTCGCTGGCCCCCGCGCTCAAAGGGAGGCAAGTAGAAGTGACCAGCATGTTCCCGCAACCCGGTCGGCCCGATGACGGCAAGCCGGATGCGGATCGCCCCGGACCTAAGGACTATAACCGTCCCTCTCGCCCTGTAGATAACACCGACCCCAGCGTGGCGCCTCCGGCGCTGGCGTGGGCTTATTGGGTTCTCGTTGGTGCGGCGATTGTCATGCTCACCAGCGCCATGGTCGGCATCTTCGGTGCGGGCGACAGCCAAGGCCACGCTCCTTCAGAGGCCGTGTCCGAGTATCTGCGCAGCAACCGCCGCTTCGTGTCTGGAGTCAATGCCATAGCTGCGCTCGTCATGGCTATAGCTGCCACGCAGCTCAAGAGTGGTTCTAAGTGGCCGCGCCGAATCATCACGGTGGCTATCGCGCTGACGCTTTTCACCAACATCGCGGCCCTAGCGCTGGGCGTTGGGGGCTTGGCCCTGCTGTTCATCCCCATGCTGCTCATGGTGGCGTTGGTGTTGTTGTACCGCCCGGCGGTCAACCGCTTTATCAAGAGTCATAATTACCGCAGCTTCACATAGGTTAGGCTAATTAGCCCCTCTACAACTTTTGATTCATAATGTAGGGCATGCCACAACGTAGCCTTCATGCCTCCCCGCTCATCGACGCGGCACTGGGACACAGTCCCACCCGCCCGCCCGTATGGTTCATGCGCCAGGCGGGGCGTTCCCTGCCGGAGTACCGCCGCGTGCGCGAGGGCATCGACATGCTGGACTCGTGCTTCATGCCGGAGCTCCTCGCCGAGATCACCCTCCAGCCGGTCCGTCGCCATGGTGTTGATGCGGCTATTCTCTTCAGCGATATCGTCGTCCCGCTCAAGGCGGCAGGCGTTGGTGTCGATATCGTGCCTGGCCGTGGCCCCGTCATGGATAAACCAATCCGCAGTGCAGAGGACGTCGCCAAGCTGCCCATTCTGGACACAGACGTGCCAGAGGTCGCCGCGGGTATTGGAATCGTTCTCGATGAATTGCGCGCTGACCAGGCGCTCATCGGTTTCGTCGGGGCGCCATTTACTCTGGCTTCCTACCTCATTGAGGGCGGGCCCTCCAAGAACCACGAGAAGACCAAGGCGCTCATGCACGCCGACCCTAAGACTTGGCACGCGTTGATGCGCCGGCTAGTGCCGACCATCAAGGCCTACCTTAAGGTGCAGGTGGACGCCGGCATTGATGCCATGCAGCTCTTTGATTCCTGGGCGGGCTACCTCAATGAGGCGGACTACCGCGAGTTCGTGCTGCCCTATTCCACCGAGATCCTTGACTCCGTGGCCGGTGTTATCCCGCGCATCCACTTTGGCGTGGGAACCGGCGAACTGCTCGGGGCGATGTCTGAGGCCGGGCCCGAGGTCGTCGGCGTGGACTATCGGGTGGCTATGCATGCCGCCGCCAAGCGCGTGGGCGCGCGGATTCTGCAGGGAAACCTGGATCCGGCTTTGCTCTTTGCCGGGGATGATGCCGTGCGCCAAGCCGTGCGCGTTATCAAGTCCCAGGTGGATGCCGCGCGTGCGGCGGGCGATATCGACGGGCACATCTGGAACCTCGGGCACGGGGTGCTTCCCACGACGGACGCGGAGGCCATCACCCGCGCCGTAGCGATCATTCACGAGGAGGGCTAAATGCGAATTGCCATTGTGGGTGCAGGTTTAGCGGGGCTAAGCGCTGCTTATGAACTGCGCGAGCACGACGTCGATGTTTATGAAGGCTCGGGGAGGATCGGCGGCAAGCTCTACAGTGTCGCTTTTAACGACGGCCCCACGGACATGGGTGCTGAGGCCTTCTTGGCGCGCAATGCCGAGGCAGTGGAGTTCTTCACGGAGTTGGGCTTGGGGGATTCCCTCGTCGCACCTTCGGGGCTTCGGCCCCTGCTCTATGTGGACGATAAGCTGCAGGCTCTTCCCACCGGCGGAATGATGGGGATTCCCTCCTCCGCAGAGAAGATCGCCGCATTGGTCTCCGCGGAGAGCGCGCGGCGCATCGCCAACGAGGAGCCCTTTGAATGGACTCCTGGCGGGGATGTCTCCGTGGGCGCGCTGGTGCGCCAGCAGTACGGCGCCGATGTGGTCGAGCACGTGGTCTCCGCTTTGTTGGGCGGGGTCTACTCCTGCACGGCGGATGATTTGGGCCTGCGGGCCACCATTCCGGGCTTGGCACGGGTGCTCGATGAGCAGGCCGCGCAGGGGTCGGTCACTTTGTCCGGCGCGGTCAAGATCCTCGAGCAATCACGCGTATCTACCCCGGGCAAGGGCGCGCCCTTCCGGGCCTTCCGCGGTGGCTACGCCGAGGTCTATGAGGCCTTGGCGGAGAAGTCCGGTGCGGATATTCACCTGGATTCCTTCATCTCTGGGATTAGTCACCGTCCGGGGGAGGGCTATGTCCTCAAGGGTGCGCCGGCGGATGCCCCGCTTTACGAAGGCGTGGTGCTAGCTACCCCAGCCCCCACCACCGCCCGGCTTATGGCGGGCATTGCCCCGCAGGCCACTGAAGCCCTGCGCGAGGTCAAGCTCGCGAGCTCGGCCGTGGTGGGCTTCAAGTTTGACTCGGATGTGGATCCGGAGGGCAATGAGCTGCCGCAGAACACCGGAATCCTCGTCGCCACCGATCAAGAAGACGTCCATGCCAAGGCTTTTACCCTCTCCTCGCGGAAGTGGCCGCACTTGGCGGAGCGCGGTGGCGCACTCGTGCGTGCCTCATTCGGGCGCTTCGGTGATGACGCCCTCGTGCGCGCCGATGAGGAAACGCTGGTGGACTACGCCTTGGACGATCTCGCGCACATCACCGGCTTCGATGGCCGCGCCGCGGGCGTCTCTGAGATCTTTACCCAGCGCTGGTTCGGCGGCCTGCCGCGATACGACGAGCACCACCTGGAGACCGTGTCCTCGGTTTTGGGCGCGCTGGCGGATGTGCCTAGCATTGCCGTTGCTGGCTCCTGGGTCAACGGCGTCGGAGTTCCTGCGGTTATCGCGCAGGCCAGGGAGGCCGCGCGTAGGATTATCGGCGCAAAATAAAGCGAGCCGCCGCGCAGGGCAACACCCAAGGAGATACACGTGCCACACGAAAACGAGGCTTCTACCTTCAGCGCACCGGAATCGGGGGCGCTGAACTCGGCGGCGCGTGACCTCTCCCAGGCTTACCGCACGCGCCATCCTGGTCGATCCCCGGCCGCTAGATCTGGGGGCGGGGCTCGATTGCTCCGCGCCCGGTGCACAAAGTCTGCTTCGTGCCCAACCTGGTCCGCTCACGGAGATTGAGGCCACGCTATCGCGCGATGGGCAGGAATACTCCGTTGGTCGTGGTGCCGATGTCCTAGGACACCCGCTCTTGCCCTTGGTGTGGCTGGCGCACACTTTGCACGAGCACGGCTCCAGCCTGCGGGCGGGGCAGACGGTGCTCACGGGCAGCTTCTGTGCGGCGGTTCCGCTGCGCGCGGGATCGCACATCCGCGCAGATTATGGCGCCTCTGGTGCACTCGACATCGAGTGCGTCTAGAACAAGAACGCGAAGGCAAGTACGCCGATCGTGCTGGCCAGTAGTAGGCCCGTAGCAGCCTGGGCCTGCCACCGCGCGTAGTTGAAAGCTATGCCGGTGCCGAAGCGCTTGTCCACCAAGACTGCCGGGTCATTCGGGTTGTAATAAAACATGCCCCACTTGTAGTACTTGTCATTATCGGGGCTTTCTGCGTCTTGCTCATGCAGCCCGGCCTTGCGCAGTTGAGCATCCATGGCCGTTTGTGCGCGGAGCTGGTTGATAAGAAGTAGGAGAACTCCCACGAGCGCGCCGCCAGCGGTAATCGCCAGCCCGAGCCACATATAGTCCTGGTAAGCGGGCAGTACGCTGCAGATTTGGGTCACGGCCAGCCCGGCGCTGATGATGAGGAAGAGGTAGCCTATCCCGGTCGTGCTTGCCGCCAGCAAGGCCTGCGCGCGCAACTGCCCAGATATCGAGCGATCGGTGCGTTGGTGCACGGTGGACGCCTTAAACGTCCAGCCAATGAAGAATAGGAGCGCTACGAGTCCGAGTCCTATGAAGCTGGGAAAGAAGGCCGCGCCGATGGATTTATCCGCCCACGCATCGGGCTGCATGCGGGGACCCCAGTGGGTGGCGATGACATCTGGGACCTCGGCCCAGCGTGTAGCCACGGTGATGACTCCGGCGGCAATGAGAGCTAGAGAGCCGATGATGGCGAGCCACGGAATAGTGGGCACCGGTACGTCGACGCCTTGGATAGCAGCTTGGGAGCTGATTCTTCCCGATACCGCGGTCTCGATGCCTTCAAACCAGCCCTCACGCTGCTTGGCGGTGATGAGATCCCTGCGGCAAACCGCATAGGCATAGAACGCAAAGGCAATGAGCAGGAGCGGGCTTGCCGCAGCCACCAGGGGCACACCGGCGGCGATAAGGGCTAGGAGCGCGCTGAGTATTCCGCCGTAGAGCACCCACCTGCGGTACCTGCGCAGGGCATCGCGCACGGGCGGGCTTTGACTAAAGCGGGTGGGAACTCGCACGCCGAGAGGTGCGGCGGGTGAGGTCATCGTGGGCGCATAGATGAAAGCGATGGTGATGACGAGGGTGCTGAACAGCATGGTCAGCGGGAAGATGAGGGTGTCCATGATTTCTCCTATAACTTGGAAATTAAAGATCGAACTGAGTAAATGCCGAGTCGAGCTCGGCGTGGATGGCTTCCTTTTCAAAGCCCTGCGCGCGGGCGAGTGCGGCAAGCCGGCCCAGCTCCTCGCGCAGATGGGCCTCTTGCTCGGGGCTCGGTGGGGAGGGGGGCGCTACGACGCTGCCCGCGCGTTGCGAGGTCTCGATGATGCCTTCGGCGGCCAGGAGGTCATAGGCCTTCTTGACGGTGGCGGGGTTGATTCCGAACTCTGCTGCCACGCGGCGCACAGAGTCCAGCCGGGTCCCGGGGGTGATGTCGCCTTTGGCTATGGCTTCGAGGATGCGGTCGTGGATTTGCTGGAATAGGGGAGTCTCAGACTCCGGGTGGAGGGTGATGAGCATGAGTGCCTCCTTTCTGTACTGCCTATAGTAACACAATCTGTATTACTAAAAGTGATACACAAGCCGTCCATATGCGGTGGTGAAGCGCGTTCACGGTAAATAGTGGCTCTTTTCCCAGGGGCCACTATTTACCGTGAAGGAGCAGCCTGGGCCGTGCAACCTCGCGGAGAAGGCATGAAAAAGCGCCCGCGGACCTCGACAAGCGTGAGGAGCGCGGGCGCAGTGATAGTGGCTAGCAGCTAGGACTATCCCTTATTGCGGAAGACGAAGATGGAGGAAAAGTCTTGGTTCCCGTGGCCCATGTGCTGCTGCTCCTCGAAGCGGGAGATGGCTGCGGCGACGGCGGGCAGAGGCTTTGCGGAGGTCTCCTCCATCAGGCGCGCATCCTTGCACAGAGCGTCCACGGTGAAATCGCCCGGATCGGTATTGCGATCCCCGGTGATGAAGGGGCCCTTCATGTTCTTCATGAAGGCCAGGCCAGTGATGTCGAGCATCTGAAGGATGACCTCGGCGTCGAGGCCTTGGGACTCACCGAGATCGAGGGCCTCAAGCAGCCCCTCGGCGGTGACGGCCAGAGCCAGGTTGGCCAGCAGCTTGCCGGTGGCGGCCGTCGCTGCCGATTTGACCCCGATGAGCTTGTGCTCATCAGCCCAAGCCTCCGCGAGGCTCATGGCCAGCTCGCGGCGCTCGTCATCCGGGGTTCCCACGTAGACGCCGAGCTGACCCGCGCGCGCCGGGCCCAGGGAGCCGATGACGGGGGCGTGGACATAGGAGTCGACGGCGGCGGCGAACTCGCGGGCGACGTCGGGGGAGATGGTGGTGGTGTCGATCCAGGTGATCCCTGCGGGGATGAGGTGCGGCTCGATGACCACCTCGCGGATGTCATCTGGGCCAAAGAGCGAGGTGATGACGACCTCGGCATCGGCGACCGCCTCTGCGGGGGTGGCGGCGAGGCGGGCTCCCTCCTCGACGAGGGGCTGCGCGCGCTCGGGGTGCCTATTCCACACGGTCAGCTCGTGGTTGGCCAGCAAGTGACGGGCAAGCTCGCTGCCCATGCGTCCGGTTCCTAAAAATGCAATCTTCATGATTGATAGTGTGCCATTATTGGGGACAGGCCCGCAGGAAAGCGAGCCCCGGACGACGGAGCCGTACCCGGTAGTGCGACAAGACGGCCAGCAAGGACATCATGTTTGCCTGGTTAATTCTCATATCTTCGGCCGTTTTTGAGGCCGTATGGGCTACCGCCCTTGGCCGTTCCGAAGGCTTTAGCCGCCTGTGGCCCACCGTCATCTTCGTCGTCGCCTGTGTGATTTCGATGGGCGGACTCGCCGTGGCTATGAAGTCCATTCCCGTGGGAACCGCCTATGCGGTGTGGGCCGGATTCGGTGCGGTATGCACTGTTAGCTACTCCATCGCTACTGGTCAAGAGGCCGCCAGTGTGCTCAAAGTACTCTTCCTGGTACTGATCATCAGCGGCATCGTGGGCCTTAAACTCGTGGGCTAGGTGAAAGGCTGCGCCACACTCCCCGGGTATCCAACTTTTGTATAAGGCATTTACCGTTACAATGTGGGCTATGCCTAAATCGAGCGAACAGCCAGTTTCTCAATCAGCTCAGTGGTTCCGCCGGGCCAGCCAGGTCACCCCGGGGGGTGTCAACTCTCCCGTGCGGGCCTATGGATCCGTCGGCGGGCAGGCGCGGTTCATCGCCCGCGGCCAGGGATCTCGTCTCTGGGATATTGACGGCAACGAGTACGTCGACCTCGTTAGCTCCTATGGTCCGATGATTCACGGCAATGCCCAGCCTGACATCGTTGCCGCGGTCCAGCGCGCCGCCACCAAAGGCCTGAGCTTCGGCGCCCCCACCGAGGCGGAGACGCTTTTGGCGGAGCACATCGTCGAGCGCACCGCCGTGGAGGAGGTGCGCCTGGTCAATTCCGGTACGGAGGCGACCATGTCTGCAGTACGCCTGGCCCGTGGTTTCACTGGCCGCGCCAAGATTTTGAAGTTCGAGGGCTGCTACCACGGGCACGTCGATGCGCTCTTGGCTTCGGCAGGCTCCGGGGTGGCCACCTTTGCCCTTCCGGATTCACCTGGCGTAACCGGCGCTGCGGCGGCGGATACCTTGGTTGTTCCTTATAACGATCTCGAGGCAGTGCGCCGCGCCTTCGCGGAGAATCCGGGCCAGATCGCCTGCATCATCGCCGAGGCCGCAGCCGGAAACATGGGCACGGTCGCGCCCCAGGAGGGCTTTAATGCCGCGCTTGCCGAAGTCGCCCATGCCGACGGCGCCCTGCTCATCCTCGACGAGGTCATGACGGGCTTCCGTACCTCTTATCGTGGCTGGTACGGCGTCGATGGAGTGGCACGTGACCTCGTCACCTTCGGCAAGGTGGTCTCTGGAGGTCTGCCGGCTGCTGCTTTCGGCGGACGCGCTGAGATCATGGAGTACCTCGCGCCGACTGGGCCGGTCTACCAGGCGGGAACGCTCTCAGGAAACCCCGTGGCTATGGCCTCCGGCCTCAAATCCCTGGAGCTGGCGAATGAGGAGCTCTACCCGCGCCTGCAAGCTCAAGCGGATCGCCTTACCAGCATGATCACCCAGGCCTTGAATGAGGCTGGCGTGGAGCACCACATTCAGCGCGCCTCCTCGATGTTCTCCATCCGCTTCGCCGAGGGGCAGGGGCATAACTTCTCCGACATGAAGGCCGCGCAGACCTGGCGTTTTGCCCCCTTCTTTCATCAGCTTTTGGAGGGCGGGGTGTATGTTCCGCCTTCAGCTTTCGAGACCTGGTTTGTCTCTGACGCGTTGAGGGACGAAGATTTTGAGGTAATCGAGCAGGCTCTTAAACCCGCAGCACGCGCCGCCGCCGCTGCAACGCCCCCGCAATAAGCCTCGGGAAGCGTGAAAGGAATACCCATGTCTAGCACCATCGTTCACCTCGTGCGCCACGGTGAAGTCTTCAACCCAGACAAGATCCTCTATGGCCGTATCCCCGGCTATCATCTGTCTTCCCGCGGCCACTCCATGGCGGCGCGGACGGCCCAGGCCTTCCGCGGGCACGACGTCACCTATCTCGCGGCCTCGCCCTTGCAGCGCACCCAGGAAACCTCGCGGCCCTTTGCCCAGCTCACCGGGCTCGATGTAGAGATAGAACCGCGCCTTATTGAATCGGGCAACCAATTCGAAGGCCTGCGCACCAAGGGCTGGAACTCCCAGCTGTGGAATCCGCGTTATTGGCCGCAGCTACGCAACCCGGCTATCCCGTCTTGGGGAGAACCTTTTAGTGACATCGCCGCCCGCATGCTCGACGCCGTGGCAGATGCGCAGCGCAAGGCCGAGGGGCACGAGGCCATCTTGGTCTCCCATCAGCTGCCCATCGTCATGGTCCAGCGCAGTGTCTTGGGAAAGCGCCTGCCGCACGCACCGTGGAACCGCGAATGCGATCTGGCCTCGGTGACTTCACTGGTCTATCAAGACGATCAGATTTCCGATATTTACTACTCCGCACCAGCGCAGGCAATCTAAGATGTCACGACTTACTACAGCGGCCCTCATTGCATCGGCGTGCCTGACGTTGTCCTCCTGCACGCAGGACGCGGACAATGCGCAGAACGCTGTCGCCTCGGGCGGCACCTTCGAGTTCATCTCGCCGGGCGGCCAGACGGTTATTGATTACCCCGCGGAAGATCGCAAGCCCCTGTCGAATTTCAGCGGCCCGGATCTGCGGGATCAGAATAAGACCATTTCCTTGGAGGACTTCCCGGATCAGATTGTGGTCCTCAATTCCTGGGGTCAGTGGTGCGCGCCGTGCCGCTCCGAATCCGATGATCTGGATTCCATCCATGCCCAGCTGCAAGAACGCGGCCTCGGCACGGTGCTCGGCATCAATGTGCGTGATTACAATCCGCAGATTTCCTTGGACTTCCTTGAGGACAACGGCTTGGAGTACCCCTCCATCTACGATCCGCCTTTCAAGACTGCGGCGGCGCTGGGCGGCGTGCCTACCTCGGTGGTTCCCACGACCATCGTCCTGGATAAGCAGCACCGTCCTGCCGCGGTATTCCTCCGCGAGATCACGGAGAAAGACGTCATGGAGGTCGTCGACAGGTTGGAGCAGGAGTAGATGCTTGTCACTCTCGCTGCCGGCATAGGGGAGACCTTTGCCGAAACCGCGGCGGCTGGCCCCCTTCTGCTGGGCATCCTCGCCGCGGCGGCCGCAGGCCTCGTCAGCTTCGCCAGCCCCTGCGTCGTCCCGCTCGTGCCCGGCTATATTTCCTACCTGGCCGGCGTGGTCGGCGGTGAGGTGACGTATGACGAGAAACTTGGGGTGGGCGTCGGCAAGCGCAGGCAATGGGCAGTCGTTGGTGCCTCCTTGCTCTTCATCCTCGGTTTTACCGTGGTATTTGTGCTGGCCACCGTCTCTGTTTTTGGCGCGATTTCGGCCCTGACGTTCAATGCGGATGTGCTGATGCGCATCGGCGGCGTGGTAACCATCCTCATGGGCGTGGTCTTCATGGGGCTCGTGCCTTTCTTGCAGCGTGATACCCGCATGGCTCCCAAACGTTGGAGCACATGGCTGGGCGCGCCCCTGCTCGGCGGGGTTTTCGCCCTGGGGTGGACGCCGTGCCTAGGACCCACCTTGGCCGCCATCATCTCCATCTCGGCGGGAACGGAGGGCATGACCGCGGTTCGCGGGGCAGTGCTCATCGTGGGCTATTGCCTCGGCCTGGGCCTGCCTTTCCTGCTCGTGGCGCTGGGCTCGGCGCGGGCCATGCGCACCATTTCTTGGATGCGTAAGCACTCGCGCACCATCCAGATTATCGGCGGCCTCGCCATGGTTTTAGTCGGACTGGCGCTGCTGACCGGCGCTTGGGGCGCGTTCATCAACTTCATCCGGCAGTGGACTGTCGAGTACGGTGCGACCTTAATCTAGGTCGACTAGAGGAGAGAAACTTCTGTGATTTATATCCGCAAGGCCTGGCGCTGGCTCACCAGCATGCGTACCGCTTTGGCGCTGCTGTTCTTGCTGGCGATAGCGGCGATTCCAGGTTCCCTGCTGCCGCAGCGCGAGCTCAATGAGACCAACGTCAACGAGTTCATCGAGACCAACGGCAACATTGCCAAGATCTATGACAAGCTGCAGCTTTTCGACGTCTTCTCCTCCATCTGGTTCCAGGCCATCTTCGTACTGTTGATGATCTCCCTGGTGGGTTGCATCCTGCCGCGCTCGGTGGAGCACTACCGCGCGTGGCGTTCCCAGCCCACCCGGGCCCCGAAGTACCTGACTAGGCTGCCTCTTAACGCCTCCGGCAGCAGCGATCGGTCTGTAGAAGAGGTCAGCGCTGAGGTCCGTAGCATGCTTAAGAAGTGGCGCGTTTCGGAGTATTCTCCTGCGCAGGACCGCGCCGGTGCTCTGTCCTTCTCCGCCGAGCGCGGTTATGGCCGCGAGTTGGCCAACCTCATCTTCCACGTCGCGCTCGTTGCCATGTTGGTGACCGTGGCGGCGGGCCGGCTCGCCAATTACGAGGGCCAGGTCATCGTGGTCACCGGATCCGGCTCGCAGGAGGAAAGTGCTGCTAGTGGGCAGAACACGGAGTTCTGCAATACGTCCACCTCAAACTTTGATTCCTTCAGGGCGGGCGCGCTTTTCGACGGCACCGGGCTCCACCCCTTCTGCATTCTCGCCCACGACTTCAGCGCCGACTACCTGCCCAATGGGCAAGCCGAGATGTTTAGCTCCAATATTTCCTACGCCGAGGGCGATGACATCTACAGCGATAGCTCGCAGTGGAAGGACTATGAGCTCAAGGTCAACCATCCCTTACGACTGGCCCAAAACCGTCTCTACCTCCAGGGCCACGGTTACGCACCGACTGTGACGGTGCAGTGGCCGGACGGGGAGACTCGTACCCAAACCATCCAGTTCCGCCCGGATGATCTCACCAACTTCCTCTCCTCGGGTGTCATGCGCTTTGATCCGCCGGCCGGAATGTACCCGGAGCTTTTTGACCGCCGCCAAAACCAGCTGGCTATCCAGGGACTTTTCGCCCCGACAGCACAGTGGTCCGGAGAGAACGGTCAGCTGCTCACCTCCTCCTACCCGGCACTGACGGATCCGGCCCTGGCCATCGACATCTATCGCGGTGATGCCGGTCTAGATACGGGCTCGGCGCAGTCCATCTTCTCGCTTGATTCCACGCTCGTGCACTCGGGCCAGCTGCAAAAGATTGACCGCGTCAACCTCACGCAGGGCGAATCGGTCACGCTTGATGATGGAACGAAGGTCACTTTCGACGGTGCCTCCCAGTTTGCCAACTACCAAATCTCCTATGACCCTTTCCAAAAGTGGGTCCTTTTCTCCACCGTCATCATGCTCGTGTCCTTGGTTGGTTCCCTGGTGATAAAGCGCCGCCGCGTGTGGGTGCGCCTTCGCCCCAATGCCACCGGTGGCACCGACGTGGAGATGGGCGGCCTGGCTCGCACCGACCGCGCTGGTTGGTCGGAAGAGTTCTACGAGCTCTACCGCCATCTTCTCCGCCTGCCTGATCCGGACGAGGTGGAAGAGGACGACATTTACGTAGACGACTAGGCTGCTTCGTGGCCGCAAGTTCTTCTACTTCAGTTCCCCCAAGTCCTCCTCCAAAAGTTTGATTCCTACATTGACGCCGAGTAGGGTATGAAGGAAAACGCTTTTACTGCTCATACGCTAGATTCCAAGGTGCTTTATGCAGGTTAACCAGAATTTGTCTTATTTTTCGGACGTCTCCGTCCAAACCGCTTTCGTCATCTATGCCCTGGCGTTATTCTTCGCCGCTTTCTATTACGGCAAGATTCAGAGCGTTATCGACGGCCGTCGCTCACGCGATGCGGCGAAGGTGAACGAGGAACCCAAAGTTCTCGTCGGTGCTGGGGCGGAGGCAACAGACTCCGTTCCCCCCGCTACTGATTCATCGGATCCAAACAGCGCTGACCAGGAAGTCAGTTCCTTAGAAGAACTGGCTGCGCGCGAGGCCAAGGCGAATAAATTCGGGGGAATGACGCAGTCCCTCATCTGGCTTGGAGTTGTCTTGCATGCGGTCGCCATCGTCCTGCGCGGGCTGGCCACCGGCCGCTTCCCCTTTGGCAACATGTATGAATACGTCTTGATGGTCACCGCCGGTGTCATTGTTATCTCCTCCATAGCGTTGCAGCGCAAAGAATGGCGCACGCTGTGGCCGTGGATTCTCACGCCTGTCTTGGCGTTGATGTTCTACGGTTCCACCAAGCTCTACGCCGAGTCCGCTCCGGTCGTTCCCGCCCTGCAGTCGCATTGGCTGCCTATCCACGTCACCGTGGTCTCCCTCGGAGCCTCCCTCGGCATCGTGTCCGGGATCGCCTCACTGCTGAGCATGTTGCGGCGTTGGCAGTCTAGGGGCACGGAGCACGGTGTCTTTGGAAAACTGGCTAAGCCTCTGCCTTCGGCTAATAAGCTCGACCAACTGGCATACCGTCTCGCCGTCATAACCCTTCCCACCTTGGGATTGGGCATCGTGTTGGGTGCCATCTGGGCCGAAGCTGCTTGGGGGCGTTTCTGGGGTTGGGACCCGAAGGAGACGGTGTCCTTCGCCACCTGGATCCTCTACGCGGCTTATCTGCACGCACGGGCTACGCCTTCCATGCGCAAGATTGCCCCTTGGATCAACATCGCCGCCATGGCCGTGATGGTATTCAACCTATTCTTCATCAACATGGTCGTATCAGGACTGCACTCCTACGCGGGGCTAAACTAGAGTGTCTGAGGTCCACCGTCCCCGTCATAAGCAGGGAAAGCCGGCCGGAGACAATCCGGTGTTGATTGCCTTGGGCGCGCAATTTGCGCAGCACCGCCGCGAGCTAGGGATTTTGCAGCAGGAGCTCGCGGATGCCGCAGGCGTATCCCGCTCAACGTTGCATACCATCGAGCACGGTGCGGCCGGGGTGCGCTGGGAAAAAGTATTTGCCGTAGCGCACGCCCTCGGCCTTGAAATGGCTTTTATCCCCCAGGAAGACTCCCGCAAGGATTCTGAAGCCTAGTCCTGGGCTTCATCCTCGCCGCGCTGTTTGCGCTGGCGTTCTTCCTCTTTTTCTTTGGCGCGGCGCTCCTTGAAGCGCTGCTTTTCAATATTCCAGAGGAATTCTTCATCGTCATCTGGGCCTTTGATTTCTCGCCGCGGATTATCCTGGACCTCACCGCGCCCGTTCTTCTTCCAAGAGGAAGGACCAAAGGCTTTCCACACCAGGTAGACGGCAAGCACAATCAGAACAATCAGTATCAAACGACCCATAGGCCCCATCCTACTTAACTTGCTAAGTGGCGCCGCGTAGAATCGAGTCCCATGAATAACGAAGCTGCCCCCTTGAACACCCCGGAGCCCCCGCTCCCGGATCCGCAGTTGCGTCGGCGCTCCCGGGTTGCCCTGTGGAAGTACGGCATCGCCCGCGTTTTGCTCTTTATCGTGCTGGCTGTCGTTATCCAGCTGCTCTCCATGGCGGTGGGTTTCCCCATCCCTGTGCTCATTTCTGCGCTGCTAGCACTCTTTGTTGCCTTGCCGCTGTCCATGCTTGTATTCTCGCGCTGGCGCGTCGAGGCCACCGGAACCTTGGCCGAATACTCCGCACAACGCAAAGCACACAAGGCCTGGGTCCAATCGGAGCTCGCCGGGCGCTAGTGCCCGAAGAGGAATGCAATCACTAGCATCACCGGCAATGAGGCGAAGGTCGTGATGAAGACCGTATCGCGCGCCACGCTCTGCCCGCGTTGGAAGGTCGCTGCATAGTTATAGACCTGCTGCGCTGTCGGCAGCGCACAAAGAATGACTGCCGCATAAGTGTGTTCCGGGCTCAACCCTAAGGCGAGGCTGAGGCCATAGGCCACGGCGGGCAAACCCACGAGTTTCAGCGCCGTGGCTGTATAGGTCGCGGGCCGCGAGCTGCGGTCGGAGAGCACTCCCGCGGTCTTGAGGGAGGCACCGAAGCTGAGCAGGATAAGCGGGATCGAAGCCCCGCCGAGCAGCGCCAAGGGCTCCATGATGGGCGCGGGGATATGCCAGTCCTGCCAAGCCACTATGAAGCCTAAGGCTGAGGCGATAACCATGGGCGATAAAAGCCCCGTTTTTATCCCTCCCAGCAGGGATTTGCCGCCAAGGGCACCCAAGATGAGCGGCGTGAAAAGGACCATCTGCACAAAGACGGCCGGGATGGCATAGGTCGAATCTCCCAGGACGTACTGGCTGACGGGAAGCCCGATGTTGACGGCGTTGAAGTAGCTGGCCGCCGCAGCACCCGAGGCGAGCTCGGCGATGCCCTTGCGCCAGAAGAATGCGGCGTAGATGGCGGCGACGATGACCGCGGATAGGACAATGACAACGATGACGGGGGAGAGCACTACTCCCGGGTCGGAGCGCGCGACGGAGCTAAAAAGCAGGGCCGGCGTGGCGGCATAGAAAGCCACCTTGTTGAGAACGAGTCGCTCGCGGTCAGAGGAGATGACGCCGCGGGCGGCTAAGAACCAGCCAATGAAGATGACCGCCAGGATGATGGAGAAAGCAGTGAGTACTCCCAGCATCTAGATTCCCAACCCAGCCGCGATGAACAGCGCGGCCGTAACCACCACGGACCAGGCCAGCATTGCCCGCCCCGTCATGCCAAGCACCGGGATAAGCTCTGGGCCGCGTGCGCCCCGGTTGACGGTACGCACGGACTTGAGTGCCAGCGGAAAGTAGACCAATCCCACCAGAGCCGGCCATGCGCCTATCGCAATGCCCAGCGTTAGGAGGCAGGGCAAGAGCAGCAAGAGTGTGAACAACAAGCGGGCGCGGGAATCACCCAGGCGCACAGCCAGGGTGAGTTTCCCTGCCTGAGAATCGGAGGGAATATCGCGAATATTGTTAGCGAGGTTGACCGCCGAGCTCATAGCGCCGATTCCCACCGCCAGGGCCACACCCGTCCAAGTAAGCGTCCCGGCCTGGGTGAATTCGGTGCCCAGTACTGCGACTAGCCCAAAGAAGACAAAGACTGCGACCTCGCCCAGACCACGGTAGCCATAAGGGTTCTTGCCCCCGGTATAAAACCAGGCGCCGGCGATGCACACCGCGCCGACGAGGATAAACCACCAGGCGCCGGAGGTCAGCGAAAGAGTCACCCCAGCCAATCCGGCGAGGGCAAAGGAGCCAAAGGCCGCGTACTTGACGTGGGCGGGTTTAGCCAGCCCCCCGCCGGTGAGGCGCTGCGGGCCGGTGCGATCATCATCCGTTCCGCGGATCCCGTCGGAGTAGTCGTTGGCGTAGTTGACGCCGATGATGAGTGCCCAGGCCACGATGAGTGCAAGCAGCGCCCGCCCCCAATGCACGGAGCCATACGCCGCTGCCGCTCCCGTACCTGCGACCACCGGAGCAAAGGCGTTGGCCCAGGTATGGGGCCGGGCGCCTTCTAACCAGTCTTGAGCGGTTGCGGAATACGGGGGAGTGGGCTGATTCATAAAAGCTATTGTGCCACGCCCCTGTGCACCGGCTTTCTTTCGCCCGTGTCCTGTCGCCAGTCCACAGCGGCATGGCTAACGATGTCACCACAGCCTAAGAAGCCTCTCCACGCCTTGCCCAGATACAATGAGCGCCATGGATCTGAGCACCTTGCACGAGCGCACACAGGACTATTTGAAAACGCTGTGGGGCTTTGAAGAGCGCAATGGACTAGGCGCCACCATGTCGCTCGGTGATCTTGCCAAGGCCACAGATCAGAAGCTGCCAACCACCTCCGAGGCGGTTAAGCGCTTGGCGGCCAAGGGGCTAGTGGAGCATGAGCGCTACCTCGGGGTGAGGCTGACGGAGGAGGGCCGCGGCCTCGCCGTCATCATGGCGCGCCGCCACCGCCTACTCGAGACCTTCTTAATGCAGACGCTCAACTATTCCTGGGACGAGCTCCACGAGGAAGCAGACATGCTCGAGCACGCGCTCTCAGATAGATTCGTGGCGCGAATCGACGAGCTTTTGGGCTATCCCACCCGCGATCCCCACGGGGACCCCATCCCGGGGGCCGATGGTAGCGCGGAGCCGCTCTCTCGCCTCCTGCTTGGCGATGTCGCGCCGGGCATCCCCGTCATCATGGAGCAGGTCAACGATTCCGATCCGGAGTTCCTGCGCTACCTCGACTCGAAGGGCGTGCGCCCTGGCGTGGAGTTGCAGATAGTCTCCGCCCCAGTGGCCGGTCTTTTGGAAGTATCCATCAACGGCGGTGCTGACAAAGGCGGCGCTGAGTTCTCCATCGGCCTGTCAGCCGCCGGCGATATCGCGGTGCGGGAGAAGGCTGAAGACTGAAGATCAAGACCTAAGAACCGGCAGCGCTAAAAAGCTCGCGTACGGCGCGGCGATCGATCTTGCCCGGGCCGGTCAACGGCAGCTCCTCCACCCGCTTTAAGTCCTTCGGTACCTGCCAGCGCGGCACCTCTGCATCTTCGAGGGCGACCAGGATGTCCATCAAGGAGGCGGCGCCGGTATAGGCGGCCACGATGGCCTGCCCCAGCCGCGGGTGTGGCACGCCGACCACGCAGGCCTCAGCCACGCCCGGCACCATGAGCAGTTCCTTCTCCAGCACCTCGGGGTGCAGCTTCAACCCGCCGGAGTCGATGACATTATCCAAACGGCCCGTCACGTTAAGGTGCCCGTTCTCAATGAATCCTCCATCGGAGGTGATGAACCAGCCGGGTTCGGAAAAGGCTGCGTGGCCGGGCAGATTACGGTAACCGTGGGCGATGGTGGGCCCGCCCAGGCGAATGCGCCCGTCGACGACGCGAACCCGGGTACCTGGCAGCGCCACGCCGTCGTAGACGCACCCGCCCGCGGTCTCGGAGGCGCCGTAGGTCGCGCGGAGTGTGATGCCGAGCTTCTCCGCGCTTACGCGCAGCTGTGGGTTGAGAGGGGCGCCGCCGATGAGTACGGCGTCGAAAAGCGCGAGCGCCTCAATTCCCTCCAATGTATCCATCGCCTTCGCCAGCTGCAGCGGGGTCAGCGCGGTATATGCGCGGTCCCCGGTGCGCCCCAGCACGTGGGCGGCGCGCGCGAAGGCCGACACATCAAAACCTGCGCTGAGGTCCAAGCACAGGGGATCGACCCCGGCCACAAGGGAGCGGATGAGCACCTGGATGCCTGCGATGTGGTGACCAGGCATGGCCAAAAGCCACTGACCCGGCCCACCCAGCGCCTGGTGGGTGGCATCGGCGCTGGCCACCACGTTAAGCGGGCTGATCTGCGCGCCCTTCGGCGTACCCGTGGAACCGGAGGTGGCAACCACCAGCGCTATCGCATCATCGATGGGCTCACCCGCGCGCTGCGTATTGCGCAGCACGGTCGAGCGCGTGATATCACCTTGGGGCAGCGGCAGCACCGACGTCTGACCGGCAATGGCCGCCTCCAAATCGGGCAAGATTGCGGCCGGATCGTGGGGATTAATGGGCAAGGGGGCAAGGATATGACTCACCCGAGACATTTTAGCTACCGGCCATAAGGATCGCGGTCATCGTCCTCATAGTCGAAGGGACGCTCGTTCTTCTTCGCCGCATCGCGGATACGCCGCAGCATCCACACACGCAGCACAAGCACCGCAGTAATCGCCAGTATGGCGAGAATCCAGGCAAAGTACATCATGGATTGCAGATACTACGCCACAATCGTTGAAATGCTTTGCCCCTAGCTAACGAGTCCAATTTTGAGCCGCGCGTGACTTCTGTTCTCAAAACCCCTGATAGACTTCCAGGTCACAGCCCTACAAACATCGGACAGCTGGGGTTCAGTTCTCAAAACCCCTGATAGACTTCAGCCCGGACACATCGAAACCGAGGACGTGCTGGGGTTCAGTTCTCAAAACCCCTGATAGACTTCCGACGCAACCGCTTCCGCATCCTCCGAAGCTGGGGTTCAGTTCTCAAAACCCCTGATAGACTTCAAACGCTTGGGAGGCTGTACCTTTGACAGCTGGGGTTCAGTTCTCAAAACCCCTGATAGACTTCTTGGGGGCCACGACGTGCCAGATGCGAGGCTGGGGTTCAGTTCTCAAAACCCCTGATAGACTTCGGCGCATCACCCACCAGGATAGGGACTGGCTGGGGTTCAGTTCTCAAAACCCCTGATAGACTTCCATTCACGATGCGGTGCTGTGGCACGATGCTGGGGTTCAGTTCTCAAAACCCCTGATAGACTTCCCGTCCTTGGTGGTGTGGGCGATTGCCAGCTGGGGTTCAGTTCTCAAAACCCCTGATAGACTTCGTGGTGCTAAGCGCTGCTGATGTGGGCGGCTGGGGTTCAGTTCTCAAAACCCCTGATAGACTTCTCTCACTCATGCTCGACACGGGGCATCAGCTGGGGTTCAGTTCTCAAAACCCCTGATAGACTTCCGAGAGTGTCGGACATGGGCTTTACTCAGCTGGGGTTCAGTTCTCAAAACCCCTGATAGACTTCGGACGTGAGTTCGTAGCAACGCGATGCGGCTGGGGTTCAGTTCTCAAAACCCCTGATAGACTTCGACGTCGGCGCGGGTGACGAACACGGAAGCTGGGGTTCAGTTCTCAAAACCCCTGATAGACTTCACATCGAGACGATACCCAATGGTCGGCTGCTGGGGTTCAGTTCTCAAAACCCCTGATAGACTTCCATTGTGCACTTTCTCCTTTTCCAGGCGGCTGGGGTTCAGTTCTCAAAACCCCTGATAGACTTCTTCGCGCCTGCTGCTGCTCATCTGCCTGGCTGGGGTTCAGTTCTCAAAACCCCTGATAGACTTCGAATCGCTATGTACCCCATCTCAAACTCGCTGGGGTTCAGTTCTCAAAACCCCTGATAGACTTCGAGAAGAAATGACCATCACCATCACCACGCTGGGGTTCAGTTCTCAAAACCCCTGATAGACTTCTGGCGTTGCCATGCTCGGCACACTTTCTGCTGGGGTTCAGTTCTCAAAACCCCTGATAGACTTCCCCCAGCTTGGACGCACCGACCCCGGGCGGCTGGGGTTCAGTTCTCAAAACCCCTGATAGACTTCAGGATGGTCTGAAAATGGCCTTTTTCCTGGGGTCTCTTTAGTGATCTCCGATTAAAAAATGACAAGTTGACTCGGCGGCTCGTCTCCAGAACCTACTTTTCCTTTCGAGAATCGGATCATTTTAGACCACTGCGTATCGGTTACTGAAAGAACTCGTATGTCTCCACCGTTCGGCAACTGCGTCTTCAGTTGTTTTACTGTGGCAGCAACACGTGATGACAAGGGAAAATATTGGACATAAACGCTGAACTGAGCTCTGCAAAATCCGAGGTCTAGGAGATGGTTCCTAAAGCGATTTGCTGCACTGGTTTCTGCTTTTGTTTTGACTGGTAGATCGAACATTACAACGCACCACACTGGGTCACTTCCCTTCGCCGGCATCTAACAATCCTTTCCACCGAGGCACACTTAGTTCGCGAATATCGCCCTCGACGTAGAGCCCATATTGTTGAGCGAACTCATTGAACACCGTGGGAAGCGTTTTCCCAGAATTGTCGAAAGCCGCAGAAAGCCCTTTTGAGAGGTACTGTTTGACAGATGCATTGAGTTCTTCCCCGTGGTCTACTCGTGTAAATACGAGTTGATCAACCATGGGCCGAAAAGGTTCCATCAGATCATCTACAAGGGCGAACGCGTTGCCTCTACCATGGTGAAATACTCCCAGTGCGCCCGCCAACCCGGCGCCGGATATTGCTCGTATACCGTAACCTCGTAAAAGGGTATATCCGTAGTCCAGTGCCGAGTTCCATCCTGAGATTCCCGCACCAGGGAGTCTAGAAAAAGAATGATTGCCGCTAACTAGGGGCCAATAAAGCCGAGCAGCCTGAGCCTCAAAATTCTCTGGGTCACCAGACCTTACTTTTTGAGATAACCGCAATAAATGCGGAGAGGTCTTTCCTGTTGTTTGAAGTAGACAGCTATGTTGACCCGAAATCTTCGATGACACAATTTTTGACCATGCTTGCTTCTTACGAGGGATAGACAATTCTGCCTGGGATCGATGGCGTACCCCGATTCTCGTATGGTCACGCCAAGGTATTGCGCCGGCTGTGGGCACGGAGCGCCAATCGCAGACTAATAACGCGATGTCATACTCGCTTAGCTTCGTGATAACAGCGCCAGATACGCTTGTTTGGATGCCGATGAGGACCACTGCTATTTGGGCTAGCGGAAAAACTATATCGGTGCGCTCGTCATACTTGTGAATGACGAGCTGACCCCTCTTGTATCGAAGCGACCCCTTTAGAGCAATGCAGTCTAGAACCCTCCATCCAGAGTTCATGACTAGCTAGCCTTCCACTGGGGTTACCCTCTTGTTGT
>NZ_DGRD01000046.1:31858-31993 GCF_002390965.1 Corynebacterium sp. UBA4397 | reverse complement strand
TTTCCAACCGCCGCGCTGCACAACCGCGACCAACTTTGATGGGGTCTTCTACGGTGACAATACCGCGCACTCGCTGACCATGAGGATCGACGCGTTTGATGGTGTCCAAAGAGGCAAAACTACTTCGAGTCTTGT
>NZ_DGRD01000046.1:0-31675 GCF_002390965.1 Corynebacterium sp. UBA4397 | reverse complement strand
TAGGAGTGATGCATTCACGACTCGAAAGTGCCTTAAGTTTTTGTTCAATGCGCGCAGTGAACAGGCCAAAACGACCAACACATTTTGAGCATTAGCCCGCATGAGCCAGTTTGTGCCCACAGCGTGCCCATAGGAAAGGCCAGGACACTTAAACCATTCGGAATAAGTGCCCTGACCTTGCATTTCTTTGGGGTGGCTGACGGGGCTCGAACCCGCGACAACCAGGATCACAACCTGGTGCTCTACCAGCTGAACTACAGCCACCATTGCTACTTCCGCTCGCGCTTTGCAGCACGTGCAATGTTAGTGCACGTGCTATGTTTTCTACAAAACTGCAGGTGAAGTGCATGATACGGGAGAGGGGGCATCGCCAAGCAATGCACAAGGTGGGGAGCAAGCCTACCTTAACGCCCGTGGCGCAACCGACGCGATTGCACGCGAGCGGAATAGTTGGCCGCCATTGTCATGATGACGCCTGTCACCAGCGCCCAGAAGGCGGAGCCAATCCCGGCGACGGTGATGCCTGAGGCGGCCACTAGAAAGGTGAGCACTGCCGGCAGGCGCAATGCGGCATCGGACCACGCTCCTTGCACTGCACCGCCGAAAGCGCCCAGGAGTGCGAGCCCGGCCACCGCAGCGATGAGTCCGGTGGGTGCTGCCCCGGCTAAGGCCACCACAGCGGCAGCCGCGCCGGCGAGGAGGAGATACGTTAAGCCGGATACGACGGCGTTTCGCCAGCGTTTATCCGCCGGAACGTTGGTCTCTGGGGCGGCGGCGAGAGCAGCGGAAATCGCTGCCAGGTTGATGGTGCTGGCGCCGAAAGGGGCGGCGGTGAGGCTGCCCAGCGCGGTGGAGCTAAGACAATCGCGCCAGGGGGGCTCGTAATCGTAGCTGCGCAGGACCGCGACGCCCGGCAGGTTCTGAGCGGCCATGGTGACCACGTAGAGAGGAAGGGCAATGCCTATTGCGGCCTGGACGCTGAAGGCCGGGGACGTCCACTCCAAAGTGGGAAGAAGTTCCGCAGCATCAATGCTAAAGCCCGAACGGGATAGGTGCACCGCGATGACGATGCCCGCGCCGACAAAGGCCAAAGGCACCGCCCACATCGGCAGGAATACGATGCTCAGCAGCCAAATAACAACGACAGGTGCCACGGCTGCCGGGGATTCGCTCAGACCGCTGATGGACTTGAGGCAGAGGGGAAAGAGGACACCGGCTAGCATCGCCTGCGCAACTGGGGTGGGGATGGCCGCAGTGAGCCTTCCGAGTGCCGGCCATAGTCCGGAGAGCAGGAGGAGCGCGGCGCAGAGGATGAAGGCGCCGATGGCTTCGTCGAAGCCCATGGCGGAGGCACCGGCGGTGGTCAACAAGGCTGCACCGGGTGTGGACCAAGCCGTGGTGGCGGGAATGCGGTGGCGAAGTGCGAGCCATAAGGTGGAAGCACCCACGACGATGCACAGCGCCACGAGGCCACTGGAGGCTTGGATTTCCGAAGCCCCGACCGCGCGCAGGCCGGTGAGTACCACGACGAAAGAGCTAGTAAAGCCAACTAGCGCGGTGATAATGCCCGCGGATACTGAATTGATCACAACTATGTTTCTACAGCAGCGGGAGCCGCCTGTGAGCAATTTAGTGCAGATTGTGCGACGCTAAGCGCGCAGGTGCGTCACCGGTTCTAGAGCAGCGCGCGGTAATCGGCCGTGGTTTGTTCCTGGAGCGCGGTGGCCTCGGCTGTGGAGGGGCCCTCATCGGTGCGGAAGACGCTTCGACGGTAGAAATCGAGCTCGCGGATGGACTCGATGATGTCCTGCAAGGCGCGGTGGGCCATGCCTTTTTCCGGCTGGTTGTAATAGGCGCGCGGGTACCAGCGGCGCGAGAGCTCCTTGATGGTGGAGACGTCGATCATGCGATAGTGCAGGGCCTTGTCCAGGCGCGGCATGTATGCGCGGATGAAGGTGCGATCGGTGGCGATGGAGTTGCCAGCTAGGGGAGCGGGGTGCTCGGGATCGCAGTGCTCTTCCACGAGGGCAAGGACGGCGTCCTCGGCTTCTGTGAGTGTGGTTGTCGAGGCCCGAATCTCTTTATCCAAGCCCGAGTGGGCGTGCATTTTCGTGACGAAGTCATCCATTTGTGCCAATTCTTCCTCGGAGGCATGCACGACCACGTCGATGCCTTCGCCGACGATATTGAGATTCGCATCCGTGATGATGGCGGCGACCTCGACGATGACGTGGCGCTGCGGATCCAGCCCGGTCATCTCCAGATCTATCCAGACGAGGCGGTCATTTTTGGGAGCGATGTCGGTGTTGTGCATGATGCTCACTCTAGCGCGCAGCCCGCCCCGCGCGGGGAACAGGCCGCTAACGCTAGCCCATCTTGGAATAGAACTTGCCCACCAGCGGCGCGATGAGCGGGGTGGGAAGGACCTGACTTAGCGTATTCATGGCCTTGGACAGTGGTCCGGGAACCACCCGGCGTTGATTGCGGGCCATCGCGTCGAGAGTCTCGGCGGAGCAAGATTGATAGGTAGTCCAGAAGAAGTCAGGGACGACCTTGTCAACGATGGTCTGATCCTCTGGGGCTATGACCGCCTCGCGCACAGGTCCAGGTGCCAGCAGCGTGCAGGTGACACCTGTTCCCTTAAGTTCGTAGTGCAGGGCCTCGGTGAAGGCATTGACGCCGGCCTTGGTGAAGACATAGGTGGCGTTGTTGGGGATAGGAATATTTCCGGCCGCCGAGCCAACGTTGCACACCGCGCCGCTGCGCCGTGGCAACATCTGCGTCAGCGCCGCATGGGTTAGGCGGTGGACGGAGCGGGCGTTGAGTTCGAACTGCTTGCTCTCATAGTCCCAATCTTGCTCCATGAAGGCACCGAAGCTGGCGATGCCTGCGGAGTTAATGAGGATGGAGATCTCCTTGTCCGCCATGAATTCGATGAGCTTGTCGACGTCGTCCGCATCCGAAAGGTCCACCGGATAGGCAATTGCTTGCACGCCGTGCCTGGACTCCAGCTGTGCTGCGATCTCCTCGAGCACCTCGCGGCGCCGGGCAACAAGAATGACGTTGTATCCCAGGACTGCCAAGTCGCGGGCCATGGCCTCGCCGATGCCCTGGCTGGCTCCGGTCACCAATGCATAGGAATTAGGGGTGGGGGCGGGCAGCCCAGGTTTTCTTGCCACGGCTTTAATCGTCCTTTCGACACTAGAGAAGATCTGCGTCAAGAGTAGACGAGTCCGCGACTTCAGGGTGAAAGTCAGGGTGATACCTGATGTTTACGGTGCGCTGGAAGGGTTGGATAGGAAGGGAAAGGAGATAAAGATAATGAACAATTTTGTGAACAATAGACTGCACCGTTCCCGCAGCGACCGCTATATCGCTGGGGTCTGCGGAGGCATAGCAGAGACCTACAATGTCGACGTCACCCTCGTACGCATCCTCTTCGCGCTCGCCGGCCTCACCGCCGGTTGGGGAGTTATCCTCTACCTCATCATGTGGTTCATCACCCCGGAGGCATAGCCGCAGAACTACCGCTGCAATACTGCGCTCGCAGTTATTGCAGCGGCCCCAGGTCCATGAACCCGCGCCAGGCATTCCACTCATCGTGGAGCCGGGCGCGGGCGCTTTCTGGCTTGGCGATGTCGCCTTTGAGCACCGCATCCGGCATCCGCACCCCATCATCGAAAAAGAGCGCCGCATGCCCCGCAGCCCCGTGGCGCAATACCGGAACCAGGTTGAGGCCATCGAAGGAAAGCTGCGCATTGGGCCTTACATCGAGGCCTGCAATCGCGGCCAGCGTGGGCGCCAAGTCGAGCGGGGAGACCAGCTCTGCGCTGCTGCCTTCTTCTGCTACGCCGGGCCAGTAGATAGACATCGCAGCCGGAGAATCGAGCAGGGAACACATCGCCACCACGCCGCCGAGGGTATGCAGCGTCCCAACTTCAGGTTGCTCCAGCAGGCGGAAGGTGCCGGCTGCGTCTGCGGACACAGCGGATTCTGGGGGCACCGTAGGCACTGCGGGCACTGTGGATACTGCAGACTCAGTGACCGTGAATCCCGCCGCCGCAAAAATCGAGGTGATGCGAGTCCACGCGCGGCGCTGCGGGTATTGCCCTGTGAGCACAGCGCGCCGGGCATCTGCATAATGTGGAGCTGGTGACCAAGCGTTGGTGAAAGAAACGCCGCGCAGCTCGCGCGGGGAGAGATGATCAAATGTCGCCAGCGTGAGTTCCATGGCTTCTAGCTTAGGCCTTTAATCCATCCTTGCCGGGATGGAGTGAAGTGCTTAGAGTGCAAGGCCGATCGCGAGCATGATGATTCCTAGCAGTGGAATGACGCCCTGCTTGAGCGCTGCGGAGGCCTTGTCTGGGCTCGAGAGCAAGAGCACCGTTGCCGCCGCAGCCATGCTGCCTGCGCCGCTGAAGACGAGTGCCGCGCCAACGGCGTGGTGACCCATGGAAAAAGCTGCGATGCCTACCGCGGTGATGATGGCCAGGAAAAGGTTGTAGAAGCCTTGGTTGAAGGCCAGTTCTTTTTGGGACTCGGCATCGTCAAGCGTGGCGACGCCGAAGATCCTGCGCGCACGAGGTGAAGTCCACGCGAGGGATTCGAGATAGAAAATGAAAACGTGGACGAGGGCCGCCACTGCTGTGAGAACGAGTCCGATGCTAATCATGAAATTATCTCCTCTAAGGGGGGAAGGTTGGACTTCTTAGCCTAGGTGATGACGGCGCAGATCCAGGAAGTCAGATCCTTGTCTTGACTATGCCGCTACGGCATAGTTTTGGATTGGTTTCATGAAGCAAAACACGATTGTTTATTTTATGGCTTATGGCCTATCCCTGCTGGGCAACGGGGTTGCCTCAGTGCTCTTTCCGCTCCTCGTCTTGGCAAAGACGGGGGACATCCTTGCTGCGGGAGTTATCGCCTCCGCAACGGCTGCCGTTTCGGCAGTGGTAGGAGTCCTGGCCGGGGTGGTGATAGATAGGGTTAATCGCAGGACTGTCTCTATAGTTAGTGACATTCTTTCTGCAGCGTCCATCGCAGCGCTGCCGCTCGTTGACCATCTCTGGGGGCTCAACCTCACGTGGTTCATCGTCCTCGGCACCATTGGTGCCTTCGGAGACATTCCGGGCATGACTGCGCGAGAAACCATGCTCCCGCGTTTAGTGGAGCTAGACGGCGGCGCGAAAGCCGGGAGGCTGGATAGACTCGTCGGGATCAGGGAAGCACTCGCCGCGGTGCTGATGCTCGTTGGACCAGGCGCGGGAGGGCTGTTGGTGGCACTGCTTGGAGTGAGCTCGGCTACCCTTCTCATCACAGCGACGACGAGCCTGGGTGCCGCGTTGGTTACCTTCGGAATCTCAGCCGCAGCCGGAGCGGTTAATCCGGAAGTTAGCAACGCAACGGAAAACAACAAGGTCAAGAAGGTTTTCGCTGACTTGTGGAGCGGATGGCGATTCTTGCTCTCCAACAGGCTGATACTGGGGGCGAGCATCTTGACCGCAGTGTTCGTTGCTGTGATTGCTGGGCTGCAGGCAACCGTCTTGCCCGCCTACTTCATTGCGCAGGGGCTTCCGGAGCTCAGCGGGTTCGCGGTGACAGGAATCGCGTTGGGCAGTCTGCTGGGGGCCAGCGTATATGCGGCGACGATTGCGCGTACTTCACCGCGCCGATGGTTCATCTTCGGCGCTATCGGCACGGGAATTGGCTTCGGGATTCTCGGGACTCTGGGAGCGCCCTGGTTGGTAATTGTTGCCGCAGTACTCATTGGAATTGCCAACTCGCCCATGTCAGCCGTCCTGGGGGTCGCCACGATTCGGGCTACACCAGACGCGATGCGTGGGCGCGTTCTCGGGGCGCAGAACGCGTTGATGCTGGCAGCGCCAGCCTTGACCGCGGCTCCAATCGCCGCGATTGCGCAGGCCTTTGGGCTCAATGCGGCAGGAGCCTGCATCGCCATCGCCGTGGCAATCACCACGGTGGCGGCCATCTTCACGCCGGCCTTCCGGGACTTGGATGCACACGCTGGCGGGCCTTCAGGTGGGCCTTCAGACGCACCTTCAGACACAATGGAAGCACCGAGGCAAGGGGAGAACTAGCAGGAGATGTGGAGCACAAGGCAGCTGGCAGAACTAGCGGGAGTCACCCACCGGGCGGTCCGCCACTGGCATGAGCAGGGGCTGCTTCCTGAGCCGACTAGGTTGTCCAATGGCTATAAGCAATACGACGCCGAGCACCTCGTCGTTGCGCTGCGCATAGCCAGGCTGGCCGCACTCGGGTTTAGCCTCGACAACATTGCGGAGATGCTCGAATCCGATGAGCATGCCCAGACTTCGCTGCGTCGATTGCGCTCCGAGTTAGATGAGCGGATCCTGGAACTTCGCAAGATGCGCCGCGATGTCGACGGACTCATCGCCAGCGGCGGATCGCCGGACCTTTCGCCGGAGGCGCGCGTGGCCTTGGGGGCGCTCGGTACAGACAAGGCTTCCCGGAATATCTCTATTTTATTGGCACGCCTCTTTTCCAAGGAGGACCTGCTTGGCTTCGCCGCGACGCTGCAGAACCCAGCCGCGGACATGGAGAGATTCAACCAGGCCTTGTTCGGCCTTCCAGCTGATGCCTCAGCAGATGAGATTGAGATTGTGTGCAGCGAGGGAGTCACGGCCATCGACCGCCTGCGCGCGGAGGTGGGGGAGGACCTTCCTAGCTTCGACACACAGGTGGGGGAAGAAGAAGGAGCGCGAGCGGTGCGCACGCTGATGGAAGCCTCAATGAATCCTGCCCAGAGGAAGGTGCTCGAAAGAATCTTGGAAGAGTTTGGGTAGAACTAGTTCTAGCTATGTGGGGTGTGCCCGCAAGGTGCCCAAAAGGCCACTTTCTGGAGGTATAAAACCCTCAAAAAGTGGCCTTGAACTGGGTGCCCCCAGCAGGGATCGAACCTGCGACACATGGGGTAGAAACCCACTGCTCTAATCCGCTGAGCTATGGAGGCATGCAGCCAATAATCATAGCCCATTGTCTGTGGAGCAACGAACCGGGGTTGGGCGTGGAGGCCAAGAAGCGGGCGTGGCACCCCAGGGCGGAAACCGTGGCTGGGTGGGGAAGTGCACGGTTTAGGAATGTCTGATGCGGGCGATACAATGCCTCACATGCACACCAAGGACAAAACCGCCCGTCAACAAGCCTTGAGTAAGGCTGGGGATAAGGCTCGAGGCTCGACGCTCATTAATGCCTGTGCTGCCGGTTTCGCTGGTCTCGTCGCCGGGTTTATCTCGCTATTTTTCTTGAGCGATTCACTCGCTGCACTGGGAATCCCGGATCCGGGCCGGCTGACCACTTTTGGGCTGCCCTTCTTCCGCGGTGTGAGCTGGGTGCTCATGGCGCTGGCTGTGGGCTCCTTTATGGCCTCGGCTTTCTTCATCGCGCCGCGTATCCCGGGCAAGGACAACAGTAGGTTGATAGAGGCTTCGTTAAGCGTGGACGGGCATGTCGCGGCCCGGACGGGCTCTTTTGCCGCCTTGGGCGTGAGCGTGGTGGCGCTGCTCGAGGTGCCGCTGGTGATGTCGGATCTGACGGGAACGCCTTTCCTGCGCGTGCTGAACCCGGAGCTGATGTCCATTGCCTTCGGCCAGATCGCTACGGCGCAGGTATGGCTTGTCACCGCGGTGATTAGTTTCTTCGTCGGTGTGGGGGGCCTTTTCGCGCGTGGTTGGGCGGCCCAACCGCTGCTCTTCTTCTTCGCCTTGATGCAGGTGGTCCCGTTGGGGATGGAGGGGCACTCTGCTTCCGGCGGCGACCATGACTTTGGCACCAACTCCTTGCTGTGGCACCTCGTATTCATCATGCTGTGGGTGGGCGGCCTCATGGGGCTTATCGCGCACTCGCGCCGCCTCGGGCCCGGGCTGGCTGTGGCGGTGCGGCGGTATTCGGCCGTGGCATTTATTTCCATCATTGCTCTGGCAATCTCCGGCGTTATCAATGCCCTCATCCGCATTGAACCCAGTGATCTCTTGAGCACCCGCTACGGGCTCATCATTGTTGCCAAGACCGTCCTGACCTGCGTCCTGGCGCTGGTGGGGCTGGTTCATAGGCAGGCTACTATTCCCCAGCTGGGTCAGCGGCCGCAGCTTTTTAGAAGGGTCGCAGTAGTCGAGCTGGTCATCATGGCCGCCACTATCGGCGTGGCGATAACCATGGGCCGCACCCCGCCACCGCCGCCGCGTGATCCCAACCTGAACTCCATGCAGCTTCTGCTGGGCTATGAACTTACGCAGCCGCCCACCATGAGTGACGTGTGGACGATGTTCCGCTTCGACCTCATGTTTGGCACCATCGGGCTTTTGGCTGCGGCGGGTTATGGCTATGCGCTGCTGCGCCTGCATCGTCGCGGTATGAAATGGTCGAATGCGCGAACCGCATGGTTCATGTCCGGGGCGGCCATCCTCGTCATCGTCATGTCGAATGGAATCGGCATGTACATCCCGGCACTCTATTCCATGCACATGCTCGGCCACATGATCCTTTCCATGCTCGTCCCGCCTTTCCTGGTGCTCGGCGCGCCGTTGACGCTGGTCATGCAGGCGTGGGGTCCGGGGGTTCCCGGCCAGCCCAATGTGCATGATCTGGCGGTTGCGCTGACTAAGTCGAGGATCTTGAGGTTCATCACCAATCCCTTCATCAACCTCGTCCAGTTTCTCTTCTTCTTCTACGTCATCTACCTTTTCGCCGATCTATATCAGTTCGCCATCTCCGAGCACGCCGGGCATGTGGTCATGAACTTCATCTTCCTTGTCTCCGGATATCTGTACTTTTGGGAGGTCATCGGGCCTGATCCGCTGCCCAGCCGCGGTCCGTCGAGCCTGAGGCTCGGGCTGATTTTCCTGTCCATGCCGCTGCACCTCTTCGCAGGTGTCTATCTCATGCAAATGCAGATCATCTTGGGCCAGGATTTCTACAGCTCGTTGAATCTGCCGTGGCATCCTGATCTCCTCCAAGATCAACGCGTCGGCGGAGGTATTGCGTGGGGCTTTGGGCAGTTCCCGCTGTTGATTGTCTTTGGCAAGCTCTTTGTTGAGTGGCTGCGTGATGATCGCGCCACCGCCGTGCGCCATGACGCCCAGGCTGATGATGATGGGGATGCAGATCTCGCTGACTATAATGCGATGCTCGCCCAGCTTAACGACGATCGCTAGTACCTCACCCACTCCTGTGGATAGGTGGCTTCTGCCGCCCGGTGTTTGTTGACACCTACAACGAGTTATCCACAGGTGGGCAGTTCAGGCATGGAGGTGGGCTCGCGGCGGCGGTGATGATGGCCTAAGCAAGGGCGGCGGGACGGCAGACGAGCCAGCAGGTTCCGCGTCCGTGCTAGTACAGGCCGAGCCATCAACCAGAACAGGAATCTCATGTCACAATTGCCCATCACCATCACAGGACACCTCACCCACGAGCCGGAGCTGACGAAGGTCTCCGCCGATATGTTTAAAACCCGCCTGCGCGTGGCATCGTCGCGCCGCGTGCCCAACCGCGAGCATCAGGAAGATAGCAGCCAGCCGGAATGGCGCGACATCGACCTGGTGTTCATTGACGTTGAGATGTGGGGACAATTCGCCATCAATGTGAAGAAGTCCCTGCACAAGGGGATGCCCATCATCGCGGTTGGCTCCATCGTCACTGATCAGTGGCAGGACAAGGAGGGCGTTCCTCGCAGCCGCACCTTCATCAAGGCTTTCTACGTGGGCCTTGACCTCAACCGCTATGTTATTGCAGCGAAGAAGCTGGCGGTGGTCTATAACCAGGAAAACATCCCGGAGCTGAGCCAAGGTGAGGAACCAGTAGTTCCGGATATTGATCGCACGCGCGTACTGCCGGTTGTGGCGGAGCAGGGCTTGGACGACGATGCCCACGATACGGCTGCAGATCGCCGCCAAGCGGAAAAAGCCCCAGAAACCCAGGAAGAAAGTGAAAACGAGCCGGTGAGCGCCTAAGATTCAGGCGGAAATGTCGCGCGTATGGGCAGGTGTCAGGCTTGGGGGCACTTGTCCATTTCATCTAATGTACTCTTTGAGTTGTTCAAAACCTGTCCCAAGTAACGCAAAGGGGAAACATGGGCGAGTTCATCTACACGATGAAAAACGTGCGCAAGGCTATCGGCGATAAGCTCATCCTCGATAATGTCTCGATGTCTTTCTACCCGGGCGCCAAGATTGGCGTCGTGGGTCCGAATGGCGCTGGTAAATCTTCCATTCTCAAGATCATGGCCGGCCTAGACCAGCCCTCCAACGGCGAGGCTTTCCTCGATCCGGGGGCTACGGTCGGCATTCTGCTGCAGGAACCTCCTCTCAACGAGGAAAAGAATGTGCGGGAGAACGTCGAAGAGGGCCTCGGAGACATCTTTGAGAAGAAGCAGCGCTTCGAGGCTATCGCCGAGGAAATGGCGACCAACTACACAGACGAGCTCATGGAAGAAATGGGCAAGCTCCAAGAAGAGCTCGACGCGGCTGATGCCTGGGAGGTCGATTCCAAGATCGAGCAGGCCATGGAGGCCTTGCGCTGTCCGCCTTCGGATGAGTCCGTCACCAACCTTTCCGGAGGTGAACGGCGCCGAGTAGCACTGGCTAAGCTGCTGCTTTCGGAGCCCGACCTCCTCCTCCTCGACGAGCCCACCAACCACCTTGACGCAGAGTCCGTGCAGTGGTTGGAAAAGCACCTCGAGAACTATCCCGGTGCCGTCTTGGCCGTCACGCACGATCGCTACTTCCTCGATCACGTCGCCGGATGGATCTGTGAGGTCGATCGCGGCAAGCTCTATCCCTACGAGGGCAACTACTCCACCTACCTGGAGAAGAAGCAGGAGCGTCTGCAGGTAGCGGGCAAGAAGGACGCCAAGCTACGCAAGCGCCTCAAGGAAGAGCTGGACTGGGTGCGCTCTGGCGCTAAGGCTCGCCAGGCCAAGAACAAGGCGCGTTTGGAGCGCTACGAGGAGATGGCGGCTGAGGCCGAGAAGTACAAGAAGCTTGATTTTGAGGAAATCCAGATTCCTACTCCTCCACGCCTGGGCAACAAGGTCGTTGACGTCAAGAACCTCACCAAGGGCTTTGACGGTCGCGTCTTGATCAAGGACCTTTCTTTCACGCTGCCGCGCAATGGCATCGTGGGTGTTATCGGCCCGAACGGCGTCGGCAAGTCCACCTTGTTCAAGACCATCGTTGGTATTGAGCAGCCGGATTCCGGAACAGTGGAAGTCGGCGATACCGTCAAGCTGTCCTACGTGGACCAGAACCGCGAGAACATCGATCCGGATGCCACCGTCTGGGAAGTTGTTTCCGGCGGTCTGGACTACATCCACGTTGGCCAGAATGAGATGCCCTCGCGTGCCTACCTCTCTGCCTTTGGCTTCAAGGGGCCGGACCAGCAGAAGCCTTCGAAGGTGCTCTCGGGCGGTGAGCGCAACCGCCTGAACCTCGCCCTGACGCTGAAGGAGGGTGGAAACCTCTTGCTGCTCGATGAGCCGACCAATGACCTCGACGTGGAAACACTCGGTTCCTTGGAGAATGCGCTGGAGAAGTTCCCTGGTTGCGCTGTCGTGATTTCCCACGACCGCTGGTTCCTCGACCGCACCTGTACCCACATCCTGGCGTGGGAGGGCAATGTGGCTGAAGGGCAGTGGTTCTGGTTCGAAGGAAACTTCGGCGACTACGAGAAGAACAAGGTCGAGCGCCTTGGAGAAGACGCGGCACGCCCGTCGCGCGTAACACACCGCAAGCTGACCCGATAAGTCTTTTAAAAGGGGGAACTAGAAAACATGACATCGCAGGTTATACATACCCATAAGGTCGAGGTTCGCTGGTCGGACTTCGACATGTACGGACACATGATGAACGCCAACTTCGTGGAGGTGGCACAGGAGGCTCGTCTCGCCTTCGCCCGTGAGCACATCTTTGGGCAAGGCCTGAACTTCATCGCTTTCGTGCGCCACCTTGACATCAACTATCTCTTGCCCGTCAAGTGGGACAACGAGGCAGCCATCACGGTGGAGAGCTCAGTATCCCGCGTCGGGACCACCTCCTACGTGACCCACCAGGTGGTAAAGGACCACAAGGGCAACATCGCCTGCGTTGTGGATTGCACTCAGGTAGCAATCGATCCGCAGACGCAGGCCCCGCGTCCCCTCACCGATGAGGAGAAGAACACCCTGCTCAAGACACCTTCTGAGGCAGTGGCATCCTAGCAGCGATTTAATCCCCGCCTGGGGGTTTGCTCAGCGCAGGCGGGGCGGAGAGTTAAGGAAGTGACGGGAAGTTCATGGTCAATGACACGCTGACCCTACTCGGTGGCGGAGACGGACTGCGAGCTTTCCTCGCCCGGGTTGTGGGTCTCGAGCCCACCGCCACTGTTCGCCTGCGTCAGCTCGGCGCCGATGCGATCGACGTCTTTGCCACCACTCCCTTCGAGGTGGTTGCTGCCCGGCGTGCCCGCGGCCGAGTCTCGCGAGATGGGGCAGTGGTCTCCGCCCAAACGCTTTACGCGGGGCTGGTGGATAGTGATTCCCGTGGGGGAGAGATCGACCTCGGCCCAGCTCAGGACTTTGCGTGGCCTGGCGCGCTGCCGCCGGCGGAGGGCTTCGTCTTACTCGATACTTTGCCGGTAACGGTAGCGCGCGACCTTTCAGACCAAGGCCGGCAGCTTGCCCGGCAGTTCTCTGGACCGCTGGGTCCTCCGACCAGCCTCCTTAACCAGCCAGTGATTGAGGTAGAGGGGGCGGGGCAAACAGTCGAGATCCCCATGCGCATGGTGTTCGCCTGCACAAACTTAGGCCTCATTCCGGGGTTCTCCGCCCCGCAGGACGTTCCGCGCCATCTGCGTGTCGCCGGACTCGGACGGTGGGTGCGCCTGGACGCCCCCTTCGGCAGCGTGTATCACTCCACGCGCCTATCTCTGTTTTAGGCAGGCTGAGAGCGCAGGCATTAAGTCCTGAATTTCTCGCAGAAACTCAGCGAAAGAACGCATTGGGTGTGGCACACTTTCTTCTCAGGAGGAAGAGTCCTCCTTAGTGTGCTTCTGCCTATCGTGAGAGAAGGAAATAATCCATGCGTATCGCAGTCCCTGCGGAAATTATGAACAATGAAAACCGCGTTGCGTTGACCCCTACCGCAGTAGCCACCCTAGTCAAGGATGGCCATGAGGTTTTGGTTCAAACCGGTGCTGGTGCTGGGGCCTCATTCCCAGATACAGAGTATGAAAACGCCGGTGCCCGGATTGTAGAGTCGGCCGCGGAAACCTGGCAGCAGGCTGAGCTCGTAGTCAAGGTCAAGGAACCACTCCCGGTGGAGTATGGTTTCCTGCGCCCTGACCTACTCTTGTTTACCTACCTCCACCTCGCCGCAGACCGCGCTTTGACTGAGGCGCTCATCGCGGCCGGTACTACTGCCATTGCCTACGAAACCGTGACTGATCGGCTCGGCACGCTTCCCTTGCTCACCCCGATGTCTCAGGTGGCAGGCCGCTTGGCAGTCATCGAGGGTGCACACCACCTGCTTTCGACCGAGGGCGGGCGCGGCCTTTTGCTCTCGGGTGTGCCAGGTACACAGCCGGCGCGCGTCGTCGTCGTTGGCGGCGGCCAGGTCGGCGCCTCTGCAGTTGCCATGGCGCACGGACTGCGCGCCGAGGTCTCCATCTTGGACCTTGATCCGCACGTACTGCAGCGCTTTGATGATCAGTACCAAGGCGCAGTTCGCACCCTCGTGTCCGATCCCGCCACGCTGGAGACAGAGCTCCTAGAAGCCGATCTCGTCATCGGCGCGGTCCTCATCCCAGGCGCAGCCGCCCCCAAGTTGGTCCGAGAGGACACGGTCAAGCGCATGAAGGCCGGCGCCGTGCTTGTCGACGTCGCTATTGACCAAGGCGGCTGCTTCGAGAACTCGCGCAAGACCTCGCATGACGATCCGGTATTCAAGGTATTCGATACGAACTTCTACTGCGTGGCCAATATGCCGGGTGCGGTGGCCAATACTTCCGCTCGCGCGCTGAATTCGGCCACGCTGCCCTATATCCGGGCCGTCGCCGCACAAGGCATTGACGGCGCAGTCGATCGCTTCCCAGGCCTGGCCAACGGCATCATGACCCGTGAAGGCCAGCTGCTTTCCGAGCCCGTCCGCGCCGCCCTAGGAATCAGCGGTTAAGCGGTCTATACCGGCCGGTTGATGAGCATGGCAGCCACGCGCTGCATGTGATCCCACAACATGGCCCGGTAGGCAGGTGGCAGAGTCTCTTCCTCGATGTCTTCTAAGGAGTTCGACATGAGCTCTAGCCACCTGTCGTGCGCGCGCAGATCGATGGGAAATTCCGCATGGCGCATGCGCAGGCGCGGGTGTCCGCGGCGCTCACTGAAGGTCTGCGGCCCGCCCCAATACTGCACGAGGAACCACTTGAGGCGCTGTTCGGCGCCCTCCCAATCCTCGGCGGGGTACATGGGCCCGAGCAGATCGTCCTCCCGGACTTGCGCATAGAAACCCGCGACGATCCTGTCGAAGGTTTCCATGCCACCTATCGCTTCATACACACTTGCTGGCTGCACGCCGACTTCCTTTACTGTTGGGGCCTTTGGCCTATGTGAACTTTAGGATACTTGTCGGTGGAGGGGCGAGGCGGCTTCGCCAAGCATGAAATTAAATAGGCGTGATTCTTCCACAACTGTACAGCTTGGTCTAGTGTGAATAGCATGATTGAGAGCACCACACAAGGTTTTAGTTCCCGCGCCATTCACGCTGGTTATGAGCCAGATTCCCATATGGGCTCCATTAACGTTCCCATCTATGCGTCGACGACATTCGCCCAGGATGGGCTGGCGCAGCTACGTGGCGGATACGAGTATGGACGCGTGGCCAACCCCACGGTGCGCGCGCTCGAACAGACCCTGGCCGCGCTGGAAGAGGCATCTTTCGCGCGCGCTTTTTCCTCGGGCATGGCCGCAGTTGACGCCCTCATCCGCATCCTCGTGCGCCCAGGTGACCACGTCATTTTGGGAAACGATGCCTATGGCGGGATCTATCGCCTCCTTCAACACGACTATGGCGAGTGGGGCATTGAGCTCTCCATCGTCGACACCACAGATGTGGCTGCAGTCCGTGACGCGGTGCGCGAAAACACTCGGATCATTTGGCTTGAAACCCCGACTAATCCCGCGCTGAACATCACCGATATTGCGGCGATATCCGCAGTAAAAGGCAGTGCTTCGGTAGTCGTGGATAACACTTTTGCCACGCCCTACCTGCAGAAGCCTCTCGAGCTTGGCGCCGACCACGTCCTGCACTCAACCACCAAGTACCTCGGCGGGCATTCCGACGTCCTCGGTGGCGCTGTCGTGACCAACTGCGCCGATATGGACGAGCGCCTCCTCTATTTCCAGGGAAACGTAGGCGCTGTGTCCTCGCCTTTCGACGCCTATCTCACCGCTCGCGGCATCAAGACGCTGTCGGTGCGCATGGACAGGCATTGTTCGAACGCCCAGGCCGTGGCGGAATACCTGGAATCGCGACCAGAGGTCAGCCAGGTTCTTTATCCTGGCCTTTCTTCGCACCCGGGACACGAATTGGCTGCTCGGCAGATGCGCGGTTTTGGTGGCATGCTCTCCGTGCGTTTCCACAGCGAGGAGCAGGCTCGCGGAGTGTGCCTCAACACGCGTCTGGTGTGTCTTGCGGAATCTTTGGGAGGAGTCGAGTCTCTCATCGAGCATCCGCAGTCGATGACCCATGCCTCAGCTGCTGGATCGGTGCTCGTACCTCCCGCTGACCTGGTGCGTATCTCTGTTGGCATCGAAGACATCGAGGACCTCCTGGCAGATTTCGCGCAGGCACTCGACGCCCTTCATTAGAGAAAGCCTGGTCCAAGGCCCTGAAAGTACGGGTGCCATTTCCATACTCCGAAGGACCAGCGGCCAGGCTTCGGGTCTGGGCGCACCGCCGCGAGGATCTGGTCCACCACCTGGCCTAATTGCTGATAGATGCATCCCGCCGCATGGCGCAGAACCGTGTACCCCACGCAGCGTCGCATCGTTGGCCTTCCACCTGTCCCTGCGGAAGTTAGCCTGGGTCTCCTCTGAATCGCGGTGATAGCGAAAGCCGTCGACCTCGATCGCGATGCCATAGTCTAAGAGCTCTATGTCCCAGTGATAGTCCCCAATCTTGGAGTTACACTAAAGACGTAGTCCGGCCTGCCGCAACGCCGCGACGAGGTCGCGCTCCGGCGGACTGTCCGCTCCGATTGCAGCCTGGTTAAGCAGGCGTTTCGCGCGTGCGCTGAGCTTTCCCTTCGCGTGCTTATCGGCCTCTGCCTGGCCTTTCCTGCCTGCGTAGACGTGGTTGAGGAACCTTAGTGCAGCGGCCGTCGCCAAGCGGGTTGCGGCGATGACCGGCAGCTCAATGTTGAACTCGCCCCAGGTGGCGGGCCGGAAGATGCGCGTCCGGTGAAAACGCACCCACGGTGTATCGCTGCGCCGCTGCCGGTGCGGAATGCTCACCTCGATGGGCAGCGTGACCTCCTCCTCCATCATCAGTTGCGCGAGGGTCGTCCCCGTGAGCAGGAAGCCCTGCGCGGAGAGCACGTGCGCGGCCTCCACTGGCGAAGGCTTTCCCCACACATGAATGCCGGGCGCGAGCCTGGTCATCACGCCCTTCTTGATGCGCCGAGCTGCGGGCTTTGCGGTTGGGGGCGGGGGCCGGTTCGGGGTTTGGGAGCCAGAGTGGGGAGAGCTTTCGCGCGCGGGAGGGCCAAGCGCTGGAGGCTATCCGCGCGCGGCCTGAAGTAGGGAGCCCGCGGTGCGGTCAGTCTCCTGCAACATGAGCGGGTCGGTACCTGGCATCGGGGAGATGGTGGTGTCCGGCCACTGCGCGTAGGTGGGAATACCCAGGATATGCAGGCGCTTGTCGACGCCGCCATCAGGGTGCACCACCAACCTCTCCCATGTGGTTTCCGGCGACCCGGTGCGGCGTTCGTGGTCGCGGAAGGCACGCACGCGCCCCGCCAGCGAGAGCGCCAAGGGGTCGGTGGAGTGGCGGATGTCGGGCTGGTGCATCCAGGCGTCGATAAGCCAGGGCGAAGAAGCGGAGGCGTACTTGGTGCTGAGGGTGAACTCGGTGTCGTCGAAGGTGAGATTGGGGTGGGGGCCTAGGAAGGAAACGAGGCGGGCTTCGACAAGCGCGAGCAGTTCACGGGTGCGGAACAGTGGAGGGCCGGAGCCGACCATCTGCCCAAAGGCCATGAACTCGCTGTAGGAATCGCTGCGGGAATCCCAGGTCAGGCGCCCAGGTGAGGCAGCGATGGAGGCGGGCTTGCGCGCGGCCGAGATGGTCCACAGGGCAGCCTTGAGAGGAGAATCCGCGGCTGCGACGGCCTCGGCGATGTCGTGTGCCAAGGCAGAGGCGAGGAAATCATCGACGCTGCCGCCGGAAAAGTCCGCGAAAGGACGTACCCAGTGGGCAAGGTCGAGGGGATCGGTGGAGACACCAGCTAGTGCTGCGTTGATTTCACGGCAGGCTCCGACAAAGTCCGACGAGGTGATCGGGGCGGCGTCGAGGCGGGTAAGGATCTCGGGCAGGGGAAGCTTCAACGCGGCGGGTGCTACCCGGTCCTGGGTCTGATAGTACGCGGCGTAGGCATCACGCAGCAGGTGGGGCAGGACCTCGGTGCCGAAGTCGATTTCGGGCCCGAGTGAAGCCAGCGCGGCGGAGAAGCGGGGGAGATTGGCTGCTGGAGGCAGTGAGTGATACTCGGACTTGGGTAGGTAGGGGTAGCCGCGCCCAGAGGAAACCACGAGGTGTGGCTCGCGGCCGCTGGGCTCGTAGCGCAGGCCGGAGCGGGTGCTTGAATCCTCGTGGAAGATGCCGCCGCGGCCGATGGTCAGTAGCGCCATGGCGTCGAAGAAGCCCATTCCGAGCCCGCGGACGAGGACGGGGATGCCGGCGGGGACCTCAGATAGCGGCTGTTCGACGGGGTTATCCGGGCGAACCCAGTGGAGACCAGACTCGGCGAGGTGGGCTTCTGAGTCAGTGAGCGCAGGGACTTGCCAGCCGTAGGCCAAAGCAGTGGCGGTGGCGCTGACGTGGGAGCCGTCGGACAAGGTGAGTACGTCGTGGTCGCCGGCCTGTGCGACGGAAATGACACGAGAGTGGTGCTCGATGACGGTGACGGAATCTGGGAGCTGGGCCAAGGCAACCTCATAGACCCAGTGCAGGTAGGCGCCGTAGAGGGCACGCGAGGGGTTGGACTCGGGGCGGGTGGTGGCGAGTTCTGCGGCGAAGGCCGGGGCCACGGAGGCGGGATGGGAATCGAAGAGGCGCTTCTTCGCGGGGGCGATGCCTGCGGACTCCCCGCGCAGGAGCTGGATCCATTCGTAGAGGGTAGGGCCTTCCACGACGGGGGCTGTGGTGGTTGAGGTTGGCTCGGTGAAGAGGGTGACGGCGCCGGCGAGGGTGTTCATGCACAGGGTCTTGGTCTGCGAGGTGTCCCAGATGCGGCCGGCGCCGATGTCGGAATCGTCGATAAGGTGCAGCTCAATAGGTGCAGGTGGGCGGTCCAGCAGGTGGGCGCCGAGGCGTTCGACGAGGGAGATACCGCGCGGTCCCATCCCCACGAGGGCGATGGACGGGGTGGTTGGGGTCATTTTATTCATCCTTAGCGCGGGCTGACATGCTCGCAGTTTATAAACCTTTTTAGACTGTGCTGTCTGTAGGGATAATACTAAACAGTCTACGCTGTGTTAAATTCTACAGACCTATAGACAAACACACTCTTCAGCATGGGAAGTAAGACCGTGAAACGCTTGAAAGCAATGGCCAGCATCATCACTGCTGCGGCTGTGATGGCCGGTTGTGCAGCGCACGCCGAGTCGAAGGAGGAAGACAACGTTCTCACCTACCTTGAACCACAGTTCTTCCGCACTCTCTACCCGCCCGCAGCAGGCTTCTATCCCAATGGCGCCGTGGTCAACCAGTTGACGGACCGGCTGCTCTTTCAGGATCCGGAGACTCTCGAGCTCAGCCCGTGGATTGCCACGGAGTTGCCGCAGGTTAACCAGGATGCCACTGAGTACACCTTCAACGTGCGCACCGATGTGACCTACTCCGACGGTACTCCCATGACAACGGAGAATATTGTCCGCAATTTCGATCTCTTTGGGCTCGGCGATAAGGACCGCCGGCTGTCCTCCTCGGAGCAGATCTCCAACTACGAGCGTGGGGAAGCCGTTGATGAGGACACGGTGAAGTTCTACTTCTCGGCGCCCGCGCCGGGCTTCTTGCAAGCTACCTCCACCTATAACGCTGGATTGCTTTCTGATAGCACCCTCGATTTTGATGATGAGGGCTTCGGACCAGGCAATGCAACCCAGGTCATAGGCTCGGGGCCTTTCGTCGTGGAATCGGAGAAGATCGGCACCGATCTCATGCTGCGCACCCGCGAGGACTATGACTGGGCGCCTCCCGCCACGGAGCATCAGGGACGTGCTTCCGTCGACGGCGTGCATTACATTCTGGCCTCCGAAGAGTCAGTGCGCACCGGCGCGATCATCTCGGGTCAGGCCGATATTGCACGTCAGATTTCCGCGCCGCAGGAGCCGCTGCTGCGGGAGAAGGGCGTGGATATTGTCTCGCGGGGTACCAACTCAGTCAACAATCAGATTGCCTTCCGCTTCAACTATCCCACTTTGCAGGATAAGCGCGTGCGCGAGGCCATTATCCATGGCATCGACAGGGAGGAGATCCTGCGGGTGCTCTTCTCCGATTCTTATCCGCTGGCCACCTCGTCTCTGGCAGCCACTTCGCTGGGATATAAAGACCAGTCCGCGGCCTATACCTATGACCCGGAGCTCTCGCGCCGCCTGCTCGATGAGGCCGGCTGGGTGCCAGGCCCGGATGGAATTCGGGTCAAGGACGGCCAGCGGCTTTCTTTCCGTACCAACACTGCGATTCCGCAGCCGCGTTCCAAGGAAGTCATGACCATGGTGCAAGACCAGCTGGGGGACCTGGGCATTGACTTCCACATCAATGCCGGTGACCAGGCCACACAGAATGCCGATGCGAAATCCATCGATAAGGTGCAGCTCTATCACATGATGGTGGGCCGCGCCGACTACGACGTCATCTCCTCGATGTATGCCAAAGACTCCCGTGACGCCCTGCTCAACCAGGATGCGGAAGGCAACGCTTTGGACCCGCGTCTAGAGGAGCTCTTGGACGAGGTTACTTCCAGCCCGGAGCAAGAACAGCGCCGCAAGGCCGTCGAGGCAGTCCAGGATTACCTCACCGAGCAGGCTTATCTCCTGCCGCTTTTTGAAGAGCCGGTGGTCTACGCCGTCAGCAGGGAAGTCACGGGCTTTAGACCCGAATCGGTGGCACGCCCTTGGTTCTATGAGGTGGAGCTCCACCGCATAGCAGGAGGAGAATAAACGATGAATCCCAAGCAACTTGCTGCGCGTATCGGCCAGGCGGTCGTCGTGCTTGTGGTGACCTACACGGTCGCCTTCCTGCTCCTCTCGGCGCTGCCCTCTGATGCGGTGATGTCGCGCTTCGGTGACCCGGCACTCGGGCTCTCCGAGGCGGAGATTGCGGCCATTCGGGAGGAAATGGGCGTCGACAAGCCTCTGGTGGTGCAATTCTTCACCGGCCTGGCAGGGGCACTGGTGGGTGACTTCGGCAACTCAACCCAGACTGGCGCCAAGGTGGGAACGCTCATTGCCGACGCCGCGCCCCACACCCTCGCCCTCGCCGCCAGCTCCATTGGGCTGGCCATCCTCGTGGCGCTTCTCGTGGCCTTCCTTGCCACTCTGCCCGGGCTTGGCTTCATCTCCGCTTTCTTCCGTGGGCTGCCTTCCTTCATGGTCTCCCTGCCGGGATTCTGGATCGGCATCCTGCTCATCCAGTTTTTCTCCTTCCAGCTGGGCTGGATAAGAATCATCGAGCCCTCTTCCTTTGAGGGGCTCATCCTTCCCACCCTGACGCTGGCCGTGCCCATGGCGGCCCCGCTTATCCAGGTGCTCATTCGCTCCATTGATGAGACCCAGGCCATGCCTTTCGTGCAGGCCGTGCGCTCGCGTGGAGCAAGCGAGGCGTGGATATTCTGGCGCGATATTCTGCGCAACTCGCTCTTGCCCGCGCTGACCATGGCGGGACTGCTCTTTGGAGAGCTCGTCGGCGGCGCCGTGGTCACGGAAACCGTCTTCGGTCGCACCGGACTGGGGCAGATGACCGCCCAGGCGGTGTCCAACCGTGATACCCCGGTCTTGCTGGCGATAGTGCTCATCGCCGCCGCAGCCTACGTTGTTATCAATCTCATCGTGGACCTTCTCTATCCCGTTCTCGATGTGCGCCTGCGTGCTCCCCGCACGCGCTCCACCAGCCCACAAGCCGCCGCAGACCACGTCTCGGCCCGCGTCACGTCACCAGCGGCCGAACTCGAGGAAGGACCTCGCGCATGACCAAGCAGAAGCTTCTCGCCCCCACGACGGTGATCTCTGCCATTATCTTGGCTATTGCCTTTCTCGCAGCGCTCTTTCCCGGGCTCTTTAGTAACTCTGACCCCTATGCGGGAACCGATGTCGCGCTGCTTAGCCCCAGCTCGCAGCACTGGTTTGGCACCGACGCGATTGGCCGCGATCTTTATGCGCGCGTGGTCTACGGCGCCAGGCAATCCTTGCTCGGGGCGCTCATCGCCGTGGCCGTAGGTCTGGTGGTTGGCACGGTGCTGGGCCTTGTAGCCGGTTCCTTGCGTGGCTGGGTAGACGTGGTCATCATGCGCGTCGTCGATGTGCTGCTTTCGATTCCGGGCATCTTGCTCAGCCTGTCCATCATCATTGTCCTGGGCTTTGGTTCGCTGCAGGCCGCGGTCGCTGTCGGTGCGACCTCCATCGCCACCTTCGCCCGTCTGGCTCGCTCGCGGGTGATTTCGGTGGCCGGCGCGGAGTATATCGAGGCTGCCTATGGCTCGGGTGCTACCCCGGCGCAGGTCATGTTCCGGCATATCCTGCCCAACTCGCTGACTCCGGTCATAGCTCTGGCGACGCTGCAATTCGGCTCCGCCATCCTGCAGCTCTCCATCTTGGGCTTCTTGGGCTACGGGGCACCGGCCCCCACGCCAGAGTGGGGCCTTATCATCGCCGAGGGCCGCGATTTTATGGCCACGGCGTGGTGGCTCATCATCTTGCCGGGGCTGGCCATCGTGGCCGTCGTTGTCTCGGCCAACCGTCTATCGCAGAACTTCCGAGCAGAGGCATAAACCGTGACACAACCGCTCTTGCAGATAACTGACCTCAATATTTCCTATGAAACCGCCCAGGGGCACGTCGACGCCGTCGAAGGCGTCAACCTAGCTGCTTATCCGGGCCAGATTACCGCGATCGTGGGCGAATCAGGCTCAGGCAAGTCCACTTCCGCCATGGCCGCGATTGGGTTGCTGGCGCCGAATGCCCGGATCACAGCCGGCAGCATCGTATTCGATGGCCGTGACGTCACGGACTTTAGTAACAAGCAGTGGCGCGGGCTGCGCGGCACCCGGATCGGTCTGGTTCCCCAGGACCCGAATAACTCCCTCAACCCGCTCAAGACCATTGGCGCCGCGGTGGAGGAGGGCATGGCCATCCACGGTCGCGGCAGCGCGGCGCAGCGCAAAGCCAAGGCGCTTGAGCTGCTGGAGCGCGTGGGCATTGATAACCCGCGCAAGCGCTACGGGCAATATCCCCACGAGCTCTCCGGCGGCATGAAGCAACGCGTGCTCATCGCCGCGGCAGTGGCGCTGGAACCGGCGCTCATCATCGCCGACGAACCGACTTCCGCCCTCGACGTCACCGTGCAGAAGGTCATTCTTGATCTCCTTGATGAGATGAGGCATGAGCTGGGCCTGAGCATCCTGTTCATCACGCATGACCTGGCGGTGGCCGGCGACCGCGCGGATCACATCGTGGTCATGGAAAAGGGCCAGGTGCGCGAGTCGGGCTTTGCCGCCAGCGTGCTCACCGATCCCCAAGACGCCTATTCCAAACGCCTGCTTGCCGACGCCCCCTCCCTCACCGTAGCCGACATCGACCGGCGCCCCGTGCCCCATAGCGAGACGCTGCTCGAGGTGAAGAACATGGTCCAGCGCTTCGATGACTTCACGGCTGTCGATGGAGTGAGCTTCAGCGTTGCTCGCGGCAGCACCCACGCTTTAGTGGGGGAGTCCGGCTCCGGGAAAACCACCATTGGTCGCGCCATTTCCTTATTCAATACCCCAACATCCGGGTCTATCGCCCTGAGTGGGGAAGAGATAACTGGGCGCAGGGGCAAGGAGCTGCGGCACTTGCGCCGGCGCATCCAGCTGGTCTACCAAAACCCTTTCGGTTCCCTGGATCCGCGCATGAGCATCGGGGATAGCATCGCTGAGCCGCTGCGTAACTTCGACGGAGCCTCAGCGCGTCAGGCTCGTCGCAAGGCCGAAGAATACCTAGACCTCGTGGCCCTAGACAAGGCCATTGCTTCTCGACGTCCGCGCGAGCTCTCCGGCGGCCAACGCCAGCGCGTGGCCATCGCCCGCGCCATGATTGTCGAGCCGGAACTCGTGGTGCTCGATGAGGCTGTCTCCGCCCTCGACGTCACCGTCCAATCGCAGATCTTGCGCCTGCTCAACGATCTGCAGGGCCAGCTGGGGCTGACCTATATATTCATCTCGCACGATTTAGCCGTGGTCAACCAGATTTCCGATACCGTCAGCGTGCTCTCGCACGGACAACAGGTGGAATACGGTAAAACCGCCGAGGTCTTTAACAACCCGCAGTCTGGGTTTACCCGCCAGCTCATCGAGGCTATTCCAGGCTCACGCTACCGTGCAGGTGACCTGAACTTGGGGCTCTAGGCTCGGCCTTGCACTTAAAGGCACTGAACTTCTAAAGGCATTTATAAGGCACTGAAAGGAAAACATGGAAGACATCATCAATCAACTAGCACAGGCCGGCCCGGACATTGAGGCATTGCGCGCCGCCCGGGCGGATGCGCGTAGCAATGCGCAGGCTTCCTTTAAGGCCCTGCTCGAGCCGGAGAACCCCGGGCCCTTTTCCTATGGCGAGCGCTATGCGGTGGCTGCCTTTAGTGCCGGAGTCTCCCAGTCATCCCAGGCCGCGGAGTTCTATCTCGATCTGCTGGCGGATGAAACCTCGCCACAGGTCGTGGATGCCGTGCGCCGAGCGATAGAGCACGGGGTATCCAGCGGGCCTTATAAGCACGGAAGTTTCCTGGTGTTTAGCGCCGCCGATGTGGGCGAGCGCCTCGCCGCAGCCTTTGACTGGGCGCACCTGCTTATTTTTCATCCCAAAGATGCCTCGCCTGCTGCGATCGGGCACCTCTATAGTGCCGGGTGGGCGGAGGATGACACAGTCAGTCTCTCCCAGCTGGTGGCTTTCCTTTCTTTCCAGCTACGCGTGATTCACGCGCTCAGCGTGTTGGGTGGCCAGTCGCCTTCAGTGCCTTCTGCTTCCCGTGTCGAGGGCGTGACGGATCCAGGCTGGCAGGTGACGGATAGCGTGGTGTATGAGGAGGTCGTAGGCCCAGCCGGCTTTGTCAACCACTCTCTAGGCTGGCGTCCGTGGGTGGCGCCGCTGAGCAAGGAGGAGCTCACGCGAGAGCAGCGCGAGGCGCTCATCCAACCTCAACGCATTGATTCGGCTTATTTTCGGCTGCTCGCGCGTGATCCCGCCGCGCTAAAGGCTCGGACGCTGACGGACTTCGACATCTTTTATAACACCGAGGGCGGCCTTGCTCGCGCCGATCGCGAGCTCGCAGCCACGGTGGTCTCGCGTTACAACGGCTGCGAATACTGCGCTTCGGTGCATCAGGCTCGCAGCGTGGAGGAGGGCGGGGACCGCGCAGCTATTGACCGCCTGCTCTTTGAGGGCGTCGAGGCGGATCTGGGCAGCAGCAAGTGGGACCTCATCCGCAGGGCAGCGCTGGCGCTCACGGCAACGCCCTTTGCCTTTGGGGCCAAGCATGTGGAGGAGCTGCGCGCGGGCGGATTCGACGATCAATCTATTCTTGATCTGGTTTACTCCGCTTCCTTCTTCAATTGGGCTAACCGCCTCATGCTGACGCTGGGTGAGGCGGAGTTGCCCAAGCGCTTCCGTAAATAGAATCCTGACCGGGTGTGCGCTGTATCGCTACGATGGTCGGCATGGCTAAACCAGAAGTAGATTCCCCAGAAAAGATTGCAGTAGTAAGCGGTGCCACCGGAGGAATGGGGCGTGAGATCATCGCGGATCTCGCGCGTGACCATCACGTTTTTGCCCTCGGCAGGCAGGTAGAAAAGATTGCAGGAATGGAAAACGTCACCCCCGTTGCCATCGACCTCGTCGCGGGGCTGGATTCCGGGCTAGAGCTTCCGGAGATCGCGCGAGTTGATGTTCTCGTCCATGCGGCGGCGCGCGCGGATAAGTTCTCGGTGGAGTCGGCTCGGCCGAGCGATTGGCGGGATCAGATGGACCTCAATGTGTATGCCGCCGCGGAGTTGACCAGGGCTCTCCTGCCGCAGACGCGGAAGGCCGGGGGAACGGTGATCTTTATCAACTCGGGTGCGGGACGCAATAGCTATGCAGATAATGTCATTTACGCAGCTACCAAGCATGCGCTCTATGCACTCGCGGATGGGCTGCGCAAGGCCGAGCCCGAGATTCGCGTCTCTACCGTGGCGCCGGGGCCGACGGATACGCCGATGCTCAAAGGCCTGCAGGACTATGAGCCGGAGCATGTTATTGCGCCGGTCGAGGTGGCCAAGGCTATCCGCGCCGTGGTCAACGCCGGCCCTTCAACGCAGTTGACGGAGATTCAGGTACGCCCGCGGGTGGAACTGAGGAAGTAATAAGAAAAAGGGCGATAGACGTCACATATGTTAAGTCTTGCATTAGATACCCTTTCGTTATAATCCTTATGTGGGCAATACTAACCGCCGGCGTCCGGCGTATTTGACGATCTCGGATTCCCTGCGTGGCCGTATCGAAAGACACGAGCTCAAACCAGGGGAGCGCTTTCCAACTGAGCGCGAATTAGTGCAGGAGTTTAACGTAGCACGCATGACGGTGAGGCATGCCCTCGATATTCTACAAATCGAGGGCCTTATTGACAGGCGGCGCGGACGCACGGGCGGAACCTTCGTGCGCGCTATTCCTCCCGCACTGAGCCTGACCTCTAAAGAGGGCTTCATCGAGCAGCTACGCGCGTTGGGGCATGAAACTGCAGACTCGGTGGTTTCGCTTTCTCGAAATGAGGTGCTCCGGCATGTGGCGGTGGCGCTGGGAATAGAGGATGGCACGCCCGTGTGGGAGCTCAAGCGCGTGCACTGTATTGACGGCCTTCCGGTGATCTTTTCCTATCACACTTTCCCGGTGGCACTCGTGCCGGATTTGAGGGAAAACGAGCTCACTGCCCCCATTCCGCAGCTGCTGGCCGCGGCGGGCTGCCCGCCTGTGTACAAGCGTGAGGCCATCTCCACCACCACTGCCCGCAGCGAAGAGCAGCGCCTTTTGAAGGTCAGCCGTGGACACCCGCTGCTGCGTCTGATGCGGATCCTCAAGGCGGCTGATGGCACGGTCGTTGACTATGTCGAGGAATCCCTGCGCGCCGATGCGGTAAACATCGAGCTCGAGATGGGGGAGGATCCAGCGCCGACGGAGGCGCCGCGGCTGGATTAGCCGCGGCAGCTGCCGGCCAGAGGGCTCCTTAAGCGGCGTCGACCTGTCGGTTACGCAGAGCGCGGGCGCTGCGATCGCGCTGCTCGGTGACGATCCTGCGCAAGCCTCCCGGCAGGTCACGGCCAAGGAATGCATCCGCACGCTCGAGGGTGGCATGCGAGACATCCCAGGAGGGGAAGAGCCCCGTCACGGTGGTCTGCCCAATCTCGGAGGAACGCGAGCTCCAGATCTTCTCCGCGACGTCGAAGTACTCCGCAGAGGGCAGGAGTTCCTCCGCGCCGGGATAAGTCAGACCCTCTAGCTTGGAGGTCAGCTCGCGGTTGCCCAGCTCGCTTTCGACGATTTCTTTCCACTGCGCACGCTTGTTCTCGGCAGTATTGACCGCAGCGCGAGCGCGGATTGCGGATTGATAGCCTGTCGCGGAGTTATCGTGGCCCAGTTCGGCCTCGATGGTGGCGGAGGGATCCTCTAGTGCGCCGTCGGCGGCTAGCGCGGCAATAGCGTGCCAGCGCAGGCCCTGGTCGCTCGAGTTCTGGAGAGTCTCGCGCAGAAACTCGCGCGTGCCCTCGGTCAGCTTGATCCGCGTCAAAGCCTGGGCGAAAATGAGCGCGCGTTCGGAATCTGGATCGGTGGTGCCTTCCAAAAGGGCGTCGGCAAGCACGGTGGACTGGTGCGCCCAGCGCGGGTCTGCATAGTGGAACTGGGCGGTTGCGGCTTGCTGCAGAACGCGCTCCAACACGGCTAGCTCGCTCTCAGCCGCAGCTCCACGGGCAACGAGCTGGACGAAGTCGCGAGCGCGCATCGCCCCATCCCGCGTCATCTGCCAAGCCGCCGACCAGCACAACGTGCGCGCCATGGGGTCGGCGAACTTGTCGATGTTGCCCACAGCAAAATCGAGCGAAGCCTCATCGAGCTCTTGCAAGCAGTAGGTGAGATCGTCGTCGTTGACCAAAATGAGGTCGGCGGCGGGAACGCCACGCAGCTCCGGGACCTCGGTGGAGGCACCATCGATGTCGAGCTCGACGCGCTTGAAACGGCGGACCTTGCCATCTTCCAGGCGATAGAGACCGACCGCGATGCGGTGGGTGCGCGCCGGCTCACCCTGCTGCCGGATGCGGAAGTCGCTATAGGTGCCGTCCTCCACGTGGAAGTCGGCGGACAGGGTATTCATGCCCGTGGTCTTGAGCCATTGTTGCGCCCAGAAAGACAGATCGCGCCCGGAGGCCTCCTCGAGGTGCCCGAGGAGATCTTCGAAGGTGGCATTGGAGTAGGCGTGCGCTGCGAAGTGGCGACGCACCCCAGCAAAGAAGTTCTCCCTGCCCACATAGGCCTGGAGCTGCTTGAGCACAGAGGCGCCCTTGGCGTAGGTGATACCGTCGAAGTTCTGCTCCACGGTCTCGATATCGGAGGCATCGGTGGAGATGGGGTGCGTCGTGGGAAGCTGGTCCTGCTGGTAGGCCCAGGCCTTTTCGACGTTCGCGAAGGTCACCCACGCAGTGTCATACTCGGTTTCCTCCGCCTGGGAAATGGCCGCTGACCAGGTGGCAAAGGATTCGTTGAGCCAGAGATCGTTCCACCACTTCATGGTGACGAGGTCGCCGAACCACATGTGCGCCAGCTCGTGCAAGATGGTGTCCGCGCGGCGCTCGTAGCGATAGTGAGTGGCCGGGGAGCTAAAAACATACTCGTCGCGGATGGTCACGCAGCCGGCATTTTCCATGGCCCCGGCGTTGAACTCGGGGACGAAGATCTGATCGTATTTCCCAAAGGGGTAGGCCACACCAAAGTTGCGGTGGTAGAAGTCGAAGCCCTGCTTGGTCTCGCGGAACAGGCGCTGTGCGTCCAAGTGTGGCGCCAGGGATTCGCGGCAGTACAACCCCAGCGGAACTTCGACGGCACGCGCCGGCTGGCCCTCTGGGTGCTCGGTGAGCTCGCCGTGCCAGGTGTCTGTGATCTCGTGATAGGGCCCGGCACACAGAGCCACCAGGTAGGTGGATAGTGGATAATCAATGCTGGTGGACCAGGTATTGTCCTGCTGCGTGACTGGCCCGTTGGTGATGACCTTCCAGCCCTGGGGAGTGCGGAAGGAGAGATCGTAGGTTGCCTTCATGTCCGGCTGATCAAAGCAGGCAAAGACCCGCTTGGCATCTGCGGTCTCAAATTGGGTGTAGAGATAAACCTGCTCATCGGCCGGATCCACGAAGCGGTGGAGCCCTTCGCCCGTGCGCGAGAAAGGAATGGTGGCCACGACTTTGAGTTCGTAGTCATCTTCCTCGAGCCCAGCGAGCACGATCCCGGATTCCTCCTCGTATCCCTCCTGCGGCAGCGTCTGCCCGTTGAGGGTCACCTCGTGGATCTCTTGCGCGCGCAGATCGATGAATGTCGACCCCGGTTCTTGGCAGCTAAAGCGCACGGTGGTGGTGGACAGGAAGTGCGATTCCGACACTGTGAGGTCAAGATGGACATCGTAGTGATGGACGGCAATCTGCCTAAAGCGCGCGGCGGCTTCCTCACGAGTGAGGTTTGTCGAGGTCATGGAAGTTCTGCTCCTAACTAGCGGATGTTTTTCTGCATCCACCCTAGCCGCGCACCTACAGTGGGGGGCAGAGCAAGCCCCGGGGAATGCCCACTCCCTTGGTCTTTCTCGCTTTAAAAACACGCAAAAACACCTGACATCAAGGAGAAAACCATGGCTGAAGCCGTCAAGTTCTGGTTCGACTGCACCTGTCCTTTCGCGTGGGCAACCTCGCGCTGGATCAAGGAAGTAGAGAAGGTGCGCGATATACATGTCGAATTCGAACCGATGTCGTTGTCCGTACTTAATGAGGGCCGCGACCTTGACCCCGAATACTTGGAGATGATGAAAGCCGCATGGGGCCCGGCTCGCGTTGCTGCCAAGATTGCGGTGGAGGCCCCTGAGAAGGTCGACGCCTATTACACGGCCATGGGCAACGCCCTCCACGGGCACGGCAAGGGCGGCAAGAAGGGCTACGGCGCCTACGACGAGGTTATCTCCGAGGCTCTCGCCGAAGCCGGTCTTCCCGCCGAGTTCGCCGCGGTGGCCAACACTGAGGCCGTCGATGACAAGCTGCGCGAGTTTCACAATCACGCCATCTCCGAGGTCGGCGATGAAGTTGGTACCCCCGTGGTCAAGCTCGGCGATACCGCTTTCTTTGGCCCCGTTATTACCCGCATTCCCACGGGGGAGGAGGCCGGCGAGCTTTTCGACGCCGCCGTGCGCTTGGCCCAGTACCCCTACTTCTTTGAAATCAAGCGCACCCGCACGGAGATGCCGCAGGTTCAATCACGCCCTTGACCTGCCAGTACGCCAGTCGGCTATGTCGGCAGTTATGTCCAAGCCACCCGAATTCTCGCAAGCTTCCCGCACTAGAACACAGGACGGTTGCGCAGGGGCATCACCTACTCCAGAAGTGGGCTAGCGCCTGCGAACTAGCGGCAAGGCGGTAGTATCAAGGGCATGCGCGTTTATCTAGGAGCAGACCACGCCGGTTTTGAGACAAAGAATGCCATTGCCGAGCATTTGAAGAAGCAAGGACACGAGGTCATCGACTGCGGTGCCCACGAATACGATGCCGAGGATGATTACCCGGCATTCTGCATTGAGACGGCGCAGTGCACCGTCAATGACCCGGGTTCTTTGGGCATCGTCCTTGGTGGCTCCGGCAACGGTGAGCAGATCGCCGCCAACAAGGTCCAGGGTGCACGCTGTGCCTTGGCATGGTCCGAGGAGACTGCCCGCCTCGCACGCGAGCACAACAACGCTCAGCTCATCGGCATCGGCGGGCGCATGCACTCCGAGGCCGAGGCTCTCGCCATCGTTGACGCTTTCTTGGACCAAGAATGGTCCCGGGCCGAGCGCCACCAGCGCCGCATCGACATTCTTTCTGATTTCGAGCGCACCGGCGTTGCCCCAGAGGTCCCGCCCGCGCGCTAGCAGCTCCGGGCAAGCTGCCCACGCAATTAATTACCCCGCCGCCAAGCCACAGCTTAAATGCTGTGAAAGCTTGGCGGCGGGGTTTGTTGTGAAGCCATTTCGTCGAGAGTGGTCCGGAGTTAGGACACGTTTACGTCATTGGGGTGCGAGCCTCCGCGACCCTCTTCGCCGCGATCCAGGCCCGTTATGGCGGCCATTTCATCCTCGCTGAGTTCAAAGCCGAAGACGTCGAAGTTCTCCGCAATGCGGGAAGGCGTGGCGGACTTGGGGAATACGATGACGTTGTTCTGCAGGTGCCAGCGGATGATGACCTGGGCAGGGGAAACTCCGTACTTGTGCGCGGGTTCGGTAATCTCTGGCTGTTCGAAGATATCGGACTTGCCTTGGCCTAGCGGCCCCCACGCCTCAATCTGGATGTTGTGCGCGCGGAACGCATCTAGCTCGCGCCACCGCTGCAGGTAGGGGTGCAGCTCTACCTGGTTGACCACGGGCTCTACGTCGGTATAGGTCTCGAGCTTTTCAAGGTGCTCGATTTCGAAGTTGGATACGCCAATGCTGCGAGTCTTGCCCGCATCGCGCAGCTTGATGAGCTCTTTCCACGCCTCGAGGTAGTGGTCGTTGGCGGGACAGGGCCAGTGGATGAGGTAGAGGTCTACGTAATCTAGGCCCAGCTTGTGAAGTGATTCATCGAGCGCGGCCGCAGCGTCAGTCTGGCGATCATTCCACAGCTTCGTGGTGATGAAGAGCTCTTCGCGCGGGATGCCTGACTTGGCAATTGCCCTGCCAACGCCCTCCTCATTGCCGTAGATGGCCGCGGTGTCGATGTGGCGATAGCCTACACGCAGTGCCTCCAGCACTAGCTCTTCCGTTTTGTCTGGATCTACCTGGAAGACCCCATAGCCCAGTTGGGGAATGGAATTGCCGTCATTCAACTTAATCATTGGTACTGTCATGCGGCCCAGACTACGCGGAAACGTCGGGGAGCCGCAGGAGTGTTGATGGTCAAGTCCTTTTGAGTGGTG
>NZ_DGRD01000006.1:0-39411 GCF_002390965.1 Corynebacterium sp. UBA4397 | reverse complement strand
AGCCCATGACCGTCACGCTAAGACACCGCCCACCGGTGCGACAATCCCCAACCCGCACCAAGGCGGAGAACTGTGGATAACCCACCAGCGCCGGACGCAGTTATCCACAGCCGGGCCGCCTAGCCAGAACTTGGCAGTGCGGTAGCAAGGCCATCTGACCTATCCTGAAAGATCGGGCTCATGCAGAGACAAGCAATACTGATACAGCGACACCAGAAGAGCCGCTAAAGGTCAACTATGTGCAGTGAACACTCCCCTCGGGGCGCACGGAAGACCCCGCGGGAGCTCTAGTCCAAGTGCTGGTGCTGCGGCGCCACAACGAGGGGCTTAGGCGAGTACTTGCCGCGCAGGCTGCGCAGGATACCGGCGTGCTCCCACAGGCTCTTGTCCTCCTCGGTGCGGGGGGTGAACTGCCGGGCCGCCAAGGGCTGCCAGTCGTTGTCCATGGCCATATAAGCCACGGTGGCGTGAATAGCGGTGCGCAGGGACTCGCGTCCGCCGCGGGGATCACCTGCGCGGACGTGGATGGACATCTGCATAGAGCGGGCGTCGGTACGCATCATGCGGGCATCGACCTCGATGAGGTCGCCGATGGAAATCGGCTCGTAGAAGCGAATGCCGCCGGCGTAGACGGCGACGGTACGCTCGCCCGACCACTCCATCGTGCAGGCGGTGCCGGCCTCATCGATCCACTCCATGGCGGTTCCGCCGTGCACGTTGCCGCCCCAGTTAACGTCCGTGGGCTTGGCCAGGAAGCGGTTGATCATCCGCGGGGCATCGGAAGGGCCGTCGTAGGTTTGCTTTTCCATCTCTTTTTCAATGGCCTTGCGCAGCTGCACGCGGGACTCCGCAGCCTCCCAGACGCGACGCTGGTCATCGGTCTCGGGGCTAAAGGGAGGCACCTCGGTGGAGCGCCCGGTATCCGGGTCCATGGCCACGAAGATGACGAGGCAGTCGCAGGCGCGGGTGAAGATGCCGTCGCGCGGGTCGGCGGAGCGCACCTCGTTGACGATGTGCATGGAAGAGCGCCCGGTCATGGCGATGCGGGAGCGCACCTCGACGATGTGGCCGGAGGGGATGGGACGGGTGAAGTGGATATGGCCCACATAGGCCGTCACGCAGTATTTTCCTGACCACTGGACGGCGCAGGCATAGGCAGCCTGGTCGATCCACTCGAGGACTCGGCCGCCGCCGATGCCCTGGGCACCTGCGATGATCTGGTCGGTCGGCAGCGCCATGAAGCGCAAGACGATGGAGGGCGATTTCGCCTTATCGGCGGGCAACGTTGTAGGTGACATGGCTAAAAAGGTATCAGCAGCTAGGATGTGGGGCATGAAGAAGCCCGTTGATTCCGCTCTTACGCGGGCCGCAGTCCTCGCGATAGGGGAGTGGATAGCCGCCCCAGATTCGGTAGAAAAGCCAGCTAGAGCCGCGCTTGGCGATGCCGTCCGTCGCACCGCCCGCTCCCTCGAAGCCGACGCTCCGGGCCACTCGGTCGAGGTGCGCGTACCCCCATTTGTTGCGGTGCAGTGTATCGAGGGCCCGCGCCACACGCGCGGTACTCCGCCGAATGTGGTGGAGACGGATCCGCAGACGTGGCTGCAGCTGGCTACCGGATACCTCAGTTGGCACGAGGCCGTCTCCAGCGGCCGGGTAGACGCTTCAGGTTCGCGCGCGGATGAGGTCGCGGCATGGCTGCCGGTCATTCCGTTAGTTTCCACGGGGCACAACCGCTAGTATTAGCGCCGTGGTAGCCGTACAAACACCAAGTATTGCCAATCTTGATGATCATAACGAGACCGAACCCCGTGAGGAGTGTGGCGTCTTCGGCGTCTGGGCTCCGGGGGAGGAAGTCTCCAAACTAACCTACTTTGGTCTTTTCGCCCTGCAGCACCGCGGGCAAGAAGCCGCCGGAATCGCCGTCGGCGATGACGAGCATATCGTCGTATTCAAGGACATGGGCCTCGTGGCCAATATCTTCGACGAATCCATTCTGGCCTCCCTGCAGGGCAATGTCGCGGTTGGGCACACGCGCTATTCCACTGCGGGTGGCAAAGAATGGTCAAACGTGCAGCCCATGTTCGGCACCTCGCCCAACGGCGTTGATATCGCCTTGGGACACAACGGTAACTTGGTGAATCACCAAGAGCTGCGCGAGGAGGCGGTGGAGCGCGGCTTCGTCAAAGCGCATGAAAAGTCAGTCTCCGACTCGATGTGTCTCTCCGTTTTGCTGGCGGGAGGAGTCGGGGAGGATGTCGATGTCTTTGAGGCTGCTCGCGAGCTTTTCCCCCGAGTCAAGGGAGCCTTTTGCCTGACATTTACGGATGGGCATACTCTCTATGCTGCTCGAGATCCCCACGGCGTACGCCCGCTGGTTCTTGGCAGGCTGCCCCAAGGCTGGGTCGTGGCCTCGGAGACCTGTGCACTCGATATCGTTGGCGCTCAGTTCATCCGCGAGGTCGAACCCGGCGAGCTCATCGCCATCGATGAGGCAGGCATCCGCTCGGAGCGCTTTGCACAGCCCACGCGTCATGGCTGCGTCTTCGAGTATGTCTACCTTGCCCGCCCGGATACCGATATCAAGGGCCGTTCGGTGAATGCTGTGCGGGTGGACATTGGGCGTCGCCTAGCGCGGCAGCACCCAGCCCCCGAGGCAGACCTGGTCATCCCTGTGCCGGAATCGGGCAACCCGGCGGCGGTAGGATATGCCCGGGAGTCTGGCATTACTTTTGCCCATGGGTTAGTAAAGAACGCCTATGTGGGACGCACCTTTATCCAGCCCACGCAGACGCTGCGCCAGCTGGGCATTCGCCTGAAACTCAACCCGCTGCGGGAAGTAATCGCCGGTAAGAAGCTTGTGGTCGTGGATGATTCCATCGTCCGCGGCAACACCCAGCGCGCGCTTATCCGCATGTTGCGGGAGGCAGGCGCGGCGGAAGTGCACGTGCGCATTGCCTCGCCGCCTGTGAAGTGGCCCTGCTTCTACGGCATCGACTTTGCTTCCCCCGGCGAGCTCATCGCCAACGCCAACCCCTCCGATGACCCCGAGGTGGTGCGCAAGACCATCTGTGATGCCATTGGCGCAGACTCCTTGGGCTTTATTTCCACCGATGAGATGGTCGCCGCCACCGAGCAACCGCGCAAAGAATTGTGCGCGGCGTGCTTTGATGGCAAGTACCCCCTGGGGCTTCCCGCCGATAATTCCAATGCCGAGGCCGTGCGCACGCTGCTCGGGCTTGAGGCTACTACCGAATCTAACTAAGGACTTTCCATGAGCGAGAACACCTACGCAGCAGCCGGCGTCAGCATCGAAGAGGGCGACCGCGCGGTAAGCCTCTTCGCCCCCCACGCCAAGCGCGCCACCCGTCCCGAGGTCATGGGCGGCCTCGGCGGCTTTGCCGGACTTTTCAAGCTGGGCGAGTACAAAGAGCCCATCCTGGCCGCCGGCTCCGATGGAGTGGGCACCAAGCTGGCCGTGGCCCAGGCCATGGACAAGCATGACACCATTGGCATCGACCTCGTTGCCATGTGCGTCGACGATCTCGTGGTCTGCGGAGCCGAGCCGCTCTTCTTGCAGGACTACATCGCCGTGGGCAAGGTAGTTCCGGAGAAGATCGCCGAGGTAGTCAAGGGCATCGCGGAAGGCTGCGTGCAAGCAGGCTGTGCCCTGTTGGGCGGGGAAACCGCCGAGCACCCCGGGGTGATGGGCGCCGATGAGTACGATGTCTCCGCCACCGCCGTCGGCGTGGTCGAGGCAGCCGATCTGCTGGGCCCAGACAAGGTGCGCAGCGGTGACGTGCTCATCGCCATGGGTTCTTCCGGACTGCACTCCAACGGCTACTCCCTGGCGCGTTACATTCTCCTCGAGCAGGCCGGTCTGCCGCTTGATGGCTACGTCGAGGAGCTGGGTCGCACCCTGGGTGAGGAAATGCTTGAGCCCACGCGCATCTACGCCAAGGACTGCCTGGCACTGACCGCAGAATGCGGCGTCTCCACCTTCTGCCACGTCACCGGCGGCGGGCTGGCGGGCAACCTAGAGCGCGTCATCCCGGAGGGCCTAGTGGCGCAGGTCAACCGTTCCTCCTGGAAGCCGGGGCAGATTTTCAAGACCATCTCCTCGGTGGGCAAGGTCAAGCTCTCCGAGATGGAGAAGACCTTCAACATGGGCGTCGGCATGATCGCCATTGTCTCGCCGGAGGACCGCGACCGCGCACTGGCAATGCTGACCGCCCGCCACCTGGATGCCTGGGAACTGGGCACCGTGCGCGAGGCAGAGGGTGAAGAGCCCCGCGTCATCATGCAGGGCGAGCACGCCAACTTCTAGGCAGGGAAGTTCGCGTTAAACCCGCCTATTGCACTTGAGGCCCACCTCGCGCACTTCAAGCGCAATGTGGGTCCTATCTTTCTTACTGGCTCAGACTAGGGGAGCTACAGCTGGTGCCGTGCCGGCGTGGAGCCTTAGGTAGTCATGACTAAAGGGCCTCAGAAACCCGCCTTGAGGCGGCCTCTGTGGCCCTTTAGTCATGACTAAAGGGCCTCAGAAACCCGCCTTGAGGCGGCCTCTGTGGCCCTCATGTGAAGAAACAGGTTAGCGCTTCTCCTCATTGTCATCAGCCCATTCGTCGACATATTCGGCGTACGGGTCTTCCTCCTCGTGGTGGGAGTCGCTCTGCTGCTTGGAGGCAAGCTCTTTCTGAAGCGAATCCAAATCCATATCGGGCGAATTGTACTTTAGCTGGCGTGCAACTTTGGTCTGCTTTGCCTTTGCGCGTCCGCGTCCCATGTGCATGACCCCCTCTATGTGAGTAGGGCATCCAGGGATTCTTGGACGCCCCATCGGCTTATCTGATGTGTATCTTCCTGTAAGACACAATAGCCTGTGTGACGAAAAAATTCCGCACTACCCCCTCGAACTGGGCAAAACTACCGCCCACGCAGCCGATCTACGGCGGCGCGCCCGGCTTTCGGACCTTCATCGCTCGGTACGGAATCCGGATCGAGCGATGCGGCGACATCGCCGATGTGCAGCTGCGGATTGCTGAGAGCAGAGCGTTTAACCAACGCGAGCGCGATAGGGCCCCACTCGAAGTCTTGGACGATGGTGCCAACGCGCCCCACTTGGCGGGTGCCAAGCTCTACCGGATCGCCGATTGCGGGAAGGCTAGGCGCCGAGCCATCCAGGTTTAACAGGACAAGTACCCGTGGGGAGCGGCCCAAGTTTTCTACCCGGGCCACCGTTTCTTGGCCGCGGTAGCAGCCCTTTTCCAAGTGAACGAAGGCGGGGGATTGTCCGCGGGCTATCCACTGGGGGACCTCGTGGGCAATGGCCTTGTTATCAAGATCTGCGGCTAGCTCCGGCTCGCGTGCACGCACGCGCTCGGCGGTATAAGCCATCAGCCCGACGAGGCGGCCCCCAGCCGCCTCGAGCTCGCTCACCGCCTCCACGAGGTTCGCTCGCGGTACGGCGATATCGCTGCGCGGGATACCCAGCCAGTCCACCTCGCGCGAGAACACCGCCGTGGCAGGTATGGGGAGCTCGTCATTCTTCTGCGGTCCTAGAAGGGTAATGAGCGCGAGGTCGGCCTCCTCCACGGTCACCTTTGACCAAAAGATCATCTTGGTGAGGTAGTCCAGCAGGGAATCGAACTGCCCGGCAGGTACATCGAGGTAGAAAGTACCCTCGTGCAGGGTGAGATCCATCTGGTGGAGGATGTGGCCCTTGATATCGAAATCGAGGGCGCCGGCGCTGAATCCCTGCGGGACTGTATCGAGCTTCTGGGAGAGCAAGTTGTTGAGGAACTCGCCGGCATCCGGGCCCGCGACTGCGATGACGCGGCGCTGTGAGCGGTCGACGATGGCGGTGCCGTTGTGGGCGGCGCGCTGTTCGACGAGCGGATCCCCGTAATGCCAGGCAACCCCGGCGGCGTCGACGGCGGTTGCGCCTTGGTGCTCGGCGGCACCGGCGCGGCGAAGAAGTGGCGAAGAGTAACTCACGCCCACCGATGGTAGGGCATAATCGAACTTATGGAATTCACGCCGCGAAAAGAGCCGGTCATCTACGTGGTAGAACCCTATGGTGGCTCGATCCGCAAGCATTCCCCGTCGTTGCCACTCATCTTTGTTGATGATGCAGCAGTGACCCGGGGAGACGGCATTTTTGAGTCCCTGCTCGTGCGCGGGGGAAAAGCCGCAAACCTGGATCGGCACAAGGAACGCTTCGCGGCCTCGGCCCGCGCGATGGACTTGCCCGATCCCATGCTAAATAAATGGGAGCAGGCCACCGCGATGGCAATCGCGGATTACACGGGCACTGGCACCACAGGAGAACTCGTGGAAGCCAAGTGTACATGGACTTATACGCGGGGGCGGGCGTCGACAGGGCGTCCCTCCGCTTGGGTAGTGGTTGGCCCCATCGAGGAGAGCGTGCTCGAACAACGTGCTCACGGGGTAAAGGTAATGACCACCCCGCGGCTGTGGCAGGTGGCCCAAGAGTTGCCTGCTAAGACCCTCAACTACGCGGCCACAATGGCGACGCTGCGCCTGGCTCGCTCGCGGGGTTTTGAAGATGTCATCTTCATCGACCCCGATACCGGTCGCGTATTAGAGGGCGCCACCTCGACTGTGGTGGTGGTCAAGGGGGATAAGCTGCGCACCCCGGCTGCCCGGGGGATTCTGCCGGGAACTACCCAGGCGGCTCTGTTTGAAGCCGCCGCAGCGCAGGGTTTTCGCGCCAAGTCCAAGGAAATGACGGTGGACTACCTCAAGGGCGCGGACTCGGTATGGTTGGTCTCCTCGGTGCGCACCGCAGCCCGCGTTACCCAGGTGGATAAGATTGTACTGCCCGCGCCGAAAAATGAGGCCGAGCTTTGGCACCTCATTACGGAGGCGGCGGCGCACTAAGAAGCACATGTGGGCACGTTCCTTGACACAGCAAGGAACGCTGCGTCGAAGAACACAACTGAACACAACTGAATGCTACTGAACGCTACCGGTCGCAGTGTTCAAGGCAATAGGCTAGGGAGATGAGTAATAGCACCGCCGGAACCGATAGGACCTAAACGCATGACTGAATCAGTCACAGATCACCCTGATGCCTTCCTCTTCGATGTCTTCGGAGTTCTCATAAAGAGCCAGGGCAAGGCCCACGTCGAGCGCATCGAGCGCGAGCTGGGACAGCCCTGCAAGAACTCTAAGCTAATGGAGGTCTACAACGAGCTGCGCCCGGCCCTGGATGCAGGCAGGGTCAGCGAGATCAGCTATTGGAACCAGATCAAGCAGCGCGCGGGCCTCGATTTTCTGGATCCTGTTGAGGCGATCGAGGTCGACTATCGCGGGGTGGTCGATCTTCCCAACCGTGAGGTTATTGATTTCATGCTGGAGCTCAAGGACCACGGGCACACCGTGGGGATCCTCTCCAACATTCCACCGGGGCTCGCCCATGACCTGCGAGAGAAGCACTCCGTATGGTTGGACAGGCTCGACGCGGTGAACTTCTCCTACGAGATTGACGTCGCCAAGCCGGAACCGGAGGCTTTCCACCACGCCCTTGCATCTTTGGGGCGCAAAGCCAGCAGCGTCGTCTTCATCGACGACCACCTGGTCAACGTGGAGGCTGCTCGCAGGGAAGGGCTACACGCCATCCATTTCCAGGGCATTGATTCTCTGCGCAACGATCCACTTATCGACGCGCTGTGATGGCAGACCCGCTCATCTTACCTTTCATCGATGGCTTCCGAGAAGGCAGAGCCGGCGAAGACCACCGCGAATGGACTGGAGCCGGGTTATCGAGGGGCAGGGTGTGCCGGGATAATGGCAAGGCCTATCCTGAATCTCCGTGACCACCATCGCTCTTTCGCTTCTTCTATCCGTATTCGTCGGCGCCATCCTGCAACGTATCACCGGGCTTGGCGTCGGCCTAGTCACGGGCCCAGTGCTCACCACGGTTCTCGGCCCGCTTTCTGGCGTGACCATGGTCAACGGTTTGTCTACGATCAACGCGGTCAACAACGCCTGGTCCGTGCGCAAACGGACGGATTGGCATCGCTTTCGGGTGCTTGCAGGTGCCCTGCTGCTAGGTTCACTGCCCGCAGTCTGGGTCGTTCACGTACTCAACGGTCCCTGGCTGCTCATCGCCGTCGGCGCCTCGGTGCTGCTTGCACTAGGGATCTCACTTTTCCCGACTGAAAAGTTCCGCCTGGATGAGCACGCACGGATACCCATGATCATCTTCGGTGTGATTGGCGGATTCATGTCCACCGTCGCGGGCATCGCAGGGCCAGCCCTGACGGTCTATGCGCGGCTCTCCCGGTGGGATTACCGCGATTTCGTAGCGACCCTGCATCCGATTCTGCTCGTGGCCAATACTGTGTCTTTCCTGCTTAAGGTGTTCCTCATCGGCGGTCTAAACTTCGGCGGCACGCCGGTGTGGCTGTGGGCCGCCGCCGTTGCGATGATTTTCGTCGGAGCATGGTTCGGAGAGCGGATCAATGCGCGAATCTCCACCTCGATGGCCAAGCGCATTGCCACGCTTCTCGCCGCGGCCGGTGCCACCGTTGTGCTCGCTCGCGGAGTGACGGGCCTGCTCTGAGTCTTATGAAACCTAGCCAGCGACGCGGGTGAGCTCGGCGGACATATAGGGGCGCATCTCGCCTTCGACGAGGCGCTCATCAACCCAGCCCAGGTTGTTGTTGGGCATAAGCCCGTACATGCGCTTGCCCGGTCCGAGGTTCTTCGGCCCGGTCTCAGTGACCATGGTGGAGGCGGACTCGAGCTGCCAGGCGCGCTCGTTGAAAGGCTCGCCGTAGAATATCTCCACGACACCGTTCGACGAGGTATAGGTCATCTCGATCTCGTCCTTGGGGGAGATGCGCCAGAAGCCGGTCTCACGCACGTCGGGGCCGGTGGCCTTGCCCTCGGCGTCGATCCGCCAGGTGCGGGAACTAAAGGTGAGGTAGTTCTCGCCGTCGTGCGCGATGACCAGCTGCTGGCCAAAGGCATATTGCTCGCCGTCGGTATTGTGCGCCTGGCCTTCGCCCTGCCATACGCCTACTAGCGGCAGCAGGCCGAGGAGGCCATCGTGCAGCGACGGGCCCTGCCGGAGGTTGGCCGTGTCATCGGGGACAGGAACTTCTCCCAAATCAAGCGGCGGGAGGTTGCGGGAGGCGGCGTCTTTCCACGCCTCGGCGGCGCGGTTGACGGCCTCGTTTCCGTCGATCTTGGCCTCGCCCTGCGGCTGCTGCGCGGCGGGGGCGGGTTCAGAGGAGGCGGGGGTTTGTGCTGAAGTGTTTTCGTGATTGTTTTCGCTCATGGCGCCCCAGCCTAGTCGTGTCTTGGTCGAGATAACCACTAGGCTATGTCCCTGTGCGCGTACTTATGATTTCCAACCCAAACTCCACCAGTCAAACCGAGGAGCTCTTTCGGCGAATCGTGCCGCCCCTGCGCGCGGTACCAGGTCTTGAGCTGTTGGTGAAGTTCACGCACTTCGCCGGGCATGCGGAGCAGATGGTGCGGGGGCTAAGCCGCGCTGACTTCGACGTCATCCTCGCCGTGGGCGGGGATGGAACAGTCAATGAGATAGTCAATGGCCTGCTAGGCCCTGCCGCAGACGCCCCGGGTGTCGAGGCCGAGCGGCTGCCCGCGCTAGGAATTATCCCGACCGGTTCTGCCAATGTATTCGTGCGCGCGCTTGGTTTCCCCAACACGCCCATTGAGGCAACGCACGTGCTTACGCGGTTGTTGGAGCGCGATATCCGCCGCACCATCGCGCTGGGTACCTGGAATGAGAGGTGGTTTGTCGTCAACGCCGGCTTCGGGCTCGATGCGGATGTCTTGGCGCACGTCGACCGCGCCAGGGAGCAGGGCTTTGCCGCCACGCCCCTGCGCTATCTTTCGGTGTCTGTGCAGGCCTATCTCCGCGCGCGCATCAAGCCTCCGCGCATAAATGTCAAGGCGATAGGCCGCGATGGGGAAGTCCTAGTGGTCAACGAGGCCCCGCTCATCTTCACCTCGAATACCAACCCCTGGACCTTCCTCGGACCGCTGCCGGTTGTGACCAATCCGGGTAATTCTTTCGACGGGGGGCTGGGCCTTTTCGGGCTCAGTGATCTCGGCGGCATCCATGGGTTGGTGGGAATGGCCCACCTCATGGGCGTCGACCAGCGCCGCTGGCTCAACAAGATCACGCAGGCCCGCACCATCCACTTCGATGATGCCAAGGAGATAGAACTGACCTGCCCCCAGCCGGATCGTTTCCAGGCGGATGGGGAATCGGAGGGAGTGTTTACCAGCGTGCATTTGACGTCCGTGCCCAATGCCATTGAGGTTTATGCGCCGCGCAAGGCGAGCGAGCCCTATAAGCGCTCTGGGCGGGAGATCCTGCGGGACCTCATCCGCATCAAATAAAGCGCCAAAACCTAAGGCAAGTTTGGCGCGCTTGGCGAAGTCGCCTTTGTTTTAAGGCCGCGTACCAAAAACGGTCGGCCGCGACGGTGTCTGAGGGGCGACGCCGACTTTCTCAGCGGTGTCTTCGGCCTTCTGTTCGGCATCGGCGACGGCCTGTTCCTCGGAGCCCTCGATCTCCAACGGTGACAGTTGCACTGTGCTTAAGGTGAGGTCGCGCTTTTGCACCTCGAAAGAAATGGATCCGCCATGCAGCTTGACGGAGGTGGCCTGGGCGGGAAGCGGCAGCTGACGGGTGTCGAACTCGAGGGAAAAGGCCTTGTTGAGTCTTTCATTATCCTCGTCGTAGACCCGCATCTGGAACTCGGGGCCCACTAGGCGCAGGGTTACCTTGACCGTGGATTTACTCGAATCCCCTGGCAAGGTTCCGGTCAGCTCTGCCTCCGCGGAGGTACCGCCGGTGGGGGAAATGTTGTCGGGGTTGGCTATGGAAAGATCCGTGATTCCTAGCAGCCGGCCGAGCGCGACTCCGTCGAGGCTGATGCTGCGCGAGTAGGTGGAAACGGGCGCTCCCTGGAAGTCACCATGGAGAAGCTGTGTCGGTGTGAGGCTAATATCGCGCAGTGTGGTGGCGGCGTTGACCATGCCGAGCTTGGGCACCTCTACGTCCAAGGACTGCACCTCAATGAAGGGAACCTCGCCGGTGAAGAAGGCGGCGCTGAAGGGAACGCCTCCGACGAAGACGTTGGGGGAGTTCTCCAGCCGAGAATCCGCCTTGACCTCCTGGGCCAGCTTATGCTCGGTATGCATCGCGAGCCCCGAATCTATGGCCCAGGCGGCGACCACTGAGGCGACCGCGGCCAGCAGGGGGACTATCCTGCGGTCAATTTCAATGACACTCACCCCTCTATTCTTACAGGACGTATCCTGGGGCCCATGATTAGCAACGGCCATTCCATCGAGCACGTACAACTTCCTGGCGATCCTCAACGAGCCCAGCTGGTGGCTGCACTAGCTAAAGAGGCAGAGAACGAAGACAACATCGCTCCCTTCTCAGAGGAGTTCTTGAAGGGATTGAAGGATGCGCGCCTTGGCCATGAGCACTTCATCGTCGAGGATAGTTCAACGGTGGTGGGCTGCGGCGCCATTCACGGCGACAGCGCCGAGATGTTTATCGCGCCGCAGTACCGCGGGAAAGGTCTGGGAAGTGCGCTCTATGCGGCCTTGGTTGCCGCTAACCCCGCCGTGCAGGTGTGGGCACATGGCAACCTGGCGCCAGCGCAAGCAATCGCCGCGGCTCACGGGCTCAAGGTGGTGCGCCGCCTGCTCGTCATGGAGGTCTCTGGGGAGGCACTCGTGGCGGCTGCACAGGCGGATAAGGCCCCGCTTCCCGCCGCAAACCTGCGCGAGAGCACTAAGAAGTGGGGTAGGCAGGTGGTTGAGGAGCAGTGGCTCAAGGCCAATAACGAGGCCTTTTCCTGGCACCCTGAGCAAGGCGGCTGGGACTTAGAGCGCCTACATCGAGCCATGGAAGCGCCCTGGTTTGATCCGGAAGACGTGTTGTTCTTGTGGGACGAGGGGCCGCAGTTGGCGGGATTTCATTGGACCAAGTGGCATAGAGAGTCTAGCCCCGCCTTCGGAGAGGTCTATGTCATCGGCTTGGCGGACTCCTATCGTGGTAAGAAGCTCGGGGGACCGCTGCTGACGTTGGGCCTTCACCACCTGGTAGACAAGGGCGCGCACAAGGTGATCCTCTACGTGGAGGCTGATAATGCACCGGCGGTAAAGATCTACGAGCGTTTGGGCTTTGAAATTGCGGAACAGCACTGTGTTTGGGCGCGAGGTGATTAGTTTCACGGCGGAACCGAGTGCAAGTTCATTATTTGTTTACCTGATCCACCCTGTGCGGTTAACCGGCCGCTATTAGATTCTCTCCCTGTGAGTTAACCGTGCTTGTTGGCTGCCTCCTGAAAAATGGTTGAGGGAAGGCGATGAACAAGCGGCTGTAGGACCCCACAGCGGTATTGGAGCAGATGCACGTCCAGTATTCGGTTCGCTCGACTAATCTGTCTCTTTATTGAACCGGAAAGGTTTACCGTGATTCGCAACTTCAAGCGCACCGCCGCTATCTTCGGTATCGTCGCCGCAACCTCTACTGCTCTCGTTGCTTGCACCGAGTCCTCCGAAGGCTCCGACTCTGCAGCTGAAGGTTCCGAGGATGTTTCGGGCACCCTCGTTGGTGAGGGCGCATCTTCTCAGCAGAACGCTATGAGCATCTTCCAGAAGGCTTTTGCGCAGGCTTACCCCAGTGCTGAGCTGTCCTACACATCTTCCGGTTCTGGTGCTGGCGTCAAAGCCTTCACCAACGGCACCGCCGATTTCGCTGGTTCTGACTCCGCTCTCAAGGACGATGAGATCGAGCCCGCTAAGCAGCGCTGTGAAGGCAACGAGGCCTGGCACCTGCCTTCCACCATCGGCCCGGTAGCCATCGCCTACAAGCTTGATGGGGTTGACCTCAACCTCTCCACCGCTAACCTCGCCAAGATCTTCAAGGGCGAGATCAAGAAGTGGAATGATGACGCCATCGCCGCCGAGAATGAGGGCGCCAACCTTCCGGATAAGAACATCACCGTCATCTTCCGCTCGGATGAGTCCGGTACCTCGGATAACTTCCAGAAGTTCCTTGCCGGTGCTACCGGCAACTGGGAGGGCAAGGGCAAGCAGTTCCCGGACTCCGTCGGCGAGGGCGCTAACGGTTCTTCCGGTGTGGCTGACCAGGTTGCCAACATTGATGGCGCTATCACCTACGTCGAGGCCGGTTTCGCGCACCAGAAGGAAGCTGAAGGCGTCAAGATTGCCAAGATTGACTTCGGCTCCGGCCCTGTTGAGCTCTCCAGCGAGACTGTTGGCACCGCGCTCGAGAACCTCAAGTTCAAGGACACCGGCTCTGAGCACAACATGGTCGTGGATTCCTCCGCTCTGTTCGAGTCCAAGGATGCCGGCGCTTACCCGCTCATCCTGACCACCTACAACATCGTCTGCTCTGCTGGCTACGATGAGGAGACCTCGAAGCTCGTGAAGGCCTTCTTCACCACCGTTCTGGATAACCAGAATGCAGACCTGGAGAACGCCGGCTTCATCCCTGTTACCGGCACCCACTTGGACCGCCTGAAGGCTGCTGTTGACGCAATTGCTTAAGGCGTTCTAGCGTCTTGCATTGTGCTTGTGTCGCTGCCCCCATTCGTTGGTTTCCGCGTTTGGGGGCTGCTGCATGTATAAGAAAACCTGTTACTAAGTCACCGTTGAAAAGGATTCCGTAGTCTCATGGCAGACAACAATCTCACCGCGGCGTCGGGCGTCGAGCAGGAAGCTATCCCAGCTTCGCAGCCTGCTTTAGGTACCGGCGGACCGCAGATTGCTACCGAGCCCGCGCGCTCGGGGGTTAAGCGCCCAGGCGATCGCATCTTTGAAATCCTATCCACCGCTTCGGCCACTCTCATCACCATCATGGTCGCTGCTATCGCAGCCTTCCTCATCTGGCGCGCGGTTCCTGCGCTCGCGGTCAATGAAGGTGGACTACTCGGATTCTTCACCTACGGACAGCGCTGGGAAACCTCCGACGTCGAGGCAATGAAGTTCGGCATTCCCACTTTGTTCGCCACGACGGTGCTGATTTCCGTCTTCGCACTCATCATTGCGATGCCGGTTGCCTTGGGTATCGCCATCTTCCTTTCCAACTACGCGCCCGCGCGTGCTGTCAAGTCGCTGGGATTCTTGGTTGATATGCTCGCCGCGGTTCCTTCCATCGTCTACGGTCTCTGGGGCTGGCAGGTTCTTGGCCCAGCGCTCTCCGGGTTCTACACCTGGTTGGAGTCGTGGGCAGGAGGGTTCTTCCTCTTCCACGTTTATGAGAACTCCCCCTCCTTCGCTACTGGTCGCAACATCTTCACCGGTGGCATCGTTCTCGCAGTCATGATTCTTCCCATCATCGCGGCCACTGCGCGCGAAGTCTTCGTGCAGACGCCTCCGGGTCAGGTCGAATCGGCTTTGGCACTGGGTGCCACGCGCTGGGAAGTCATTCGCATGACGGTGCTTCCCTTCGGCATGTCCGGCTACGTCGCCGGTTCCATGCTCGGCTTGGGTCGCGCACTGGGAGAGACCATGGCTCTCTACATGGTTGTCTCGCCTCTCATCGACTTCCGCTTCTCTCTCTTTGACGGCGGTACCACCTTCGCCACGGCCATCGCTTTGGCGGCGGCAGAGTTCGGCAACGAGATGCGTGCCGGTGCCTACATCGCGGCCGGCCTCATGCTCTTCCTGCTGACCTTCCTGGTCAACGCCCTTGCCCGCTCTATCGTGAAGAACAAATAAGGACAGGGTGAAAAATGACTATCGCAACTGATTCTGCGGCCCCCATGAAGTCGGGCCCCACCTTCCTCGATATCTCCGCATCGCGCAAGGCAACCAATAACATCGCCACCGCCATTGTCTGGGGAACCATGATTCTGGCCATGGTGCCGCTGGTATGGGTTCTCTGGGAGCTCTTCTCCCGTGGCGCCGGAACCGTGCTCAACGCTGACTGGTGGATGCTCTCCCAGCGTGGCGTGATCAACAGTGAGGCCGGCGGCGGTGCCGCTCACGCTATTGTTGGTACTTTCGTGCAGACCCTCATCGCCACCGTCATCTCGGTGCCAATCGCCGTATTCACCGCGATTTACCTCGTCGAGTACTCCAAGGGCGGACTCCTGGGCAGAGTAACCACCTTCATGGTGGATATCCTCTCCGGCGTGCCCTCCATCGTGGCGGCGCTGTTCATCTTCGCCATGTGGATTACCCTCTTCGGCTTTGACCGCTCCGGTATGGCCGTGGCCCTTTCCCTGGTGCTCCTTATGATTCCTATTGTCGTGCGCAATACCGAGGAAATGCTGCGCGTGGTTCCCATGGACCTGCGCGAGGCCTCCTATGCGCTGGGTGTGCCCAAGTGGAAGACCATCGCCAAGATCGTTCTCCCCACCGCTCTCTCCGGAATCGTCACCGGCATCATGCTCTCTGTCGCCCGCGTGATGGGGGAGTCCGCTCCCGTACTGGTCTTGGTCGGTTCCTCCTCCTCCATCAACTGGGACCCTATGAAGGGGCCACAGTCTTCGCTTCCTCTCATGATGCTGGATATGTACAAGGCCGGCGCTCAAGACGCCGTCTTGGCTAAGTTGTGGGGCGCCGCCTTCACGCTGGTTCTTATCATCGCCATCCTCAACATTGCAGCGCGATTCATTTCCGCGAAGTTCTCCGTCAAGAAGTAATCACAGCCACCACCTCGCTCATAGGAGTTTCAACACATGTCCAAGCTCGCGCTCAATGACGTGAACATCTTCTACGGTGATTTCCACGCCGTGCAAGACGTCAACATGCAAATCCCGGCCCAGGCCGTTACCGCCTTTATCGGCCCCTCGGGCTGCGGTAAGTCCACTGTTCTGCGTACCCTCAACCGCATGCACGAGGTCATCCCCGGTGCTACCGTGTCGGGCGAGATTCTGCTTGATGGCAAGAATATCTACGGCCCGCGCATTGACCCCGTATCCGTGCGCAACACCATCGGCATGGTATTTCAGAAGGCCAACCCCTTCCCCACGATGTCCATCGAGGACAACGTGGTTGCTGGCCTGCGCCTGTCGGGTGAGAAGAACAAGAAGAAGCTGAAAGAGGTCGCTGAGAAGTCCTTGCGCGGCGCCAACCTCTGGGACGAGGTCAAAGATCGTCTTGATAAGCCAGGCGGCGGACTCTCCGGTGGTCAGCAGCAGCGTCTGTGCATCGCTCGCGCGATCGCTGTTGAGCCTGAGGTCCTGCTCATGGACGAGCCCTGCTCGGCGCTGGACCCGATCTCCACCCTCGCCGTGGAGGACCTTATCCACGAGCTCAAGGAGAACTTCACCATCGTCATCGTGACTCACAACATGCAGCAGGCTGCGCGCGTGTCCGATAAGACTGGTTTCTTCTCCCTAGAGGCCACGGGCAAGCCGGGCCACTTGGTGGAGTTTGATGAGACGACAAAGATCTTCGAGAATCCGTCCAAGAAAGAAACCGAAGACTACATCTCAGGCCGCTTCGGATAAGTGGAGAGAGGTCTCGAACCTAAAGCAAAGGGGCCCGGCTCGTGTGAAACGAGCCGGGCCCCTTTGCTTTGCGGTTTGGAAGCAGTCCCTGCCTGAAACGGCAGCGGCAGATGCTTAATGGCAGATAGTGCTTTTAGGAGCGGAACTGCTTTTCTAGGTCAGCCATTCGCTGATCAAACTCGGCGTCACGGGCTTCTTGCTTGAGCTTCTCCTGGTACTTATCAGGCACCAAGCCGGTGACGAGGTAGATCATGCGCCCGGCTACCTGAACGCAGTGGTCGGCGTAGCGCTCGTAGTAGCGGGTAATCTGCGCGGTTTCGACAGCCTCACGCACCGTGCCCTTCCACTCCCGCTGGGTAAGCGTGTTGAGGACGTGGGCGTTGAGATCGTCCACAGCGTCATCATCGGTGGACAGGGCGAGTGCCAGATCCGGGTCCGGATTGATGAGGATCTCCTGAATGGTGTCACTCATTTCGAGAACAAGGCGCACCATCTCTTCGAAGATGCCGGTGTACTCCTTGGGGATGACCGGGTCTGGGTGCCGGCGCCGCGCCGCTTTGGCGATGTGGCGGCTGAGCTGACCCATCCGGTAAAAGTCCTCGACGATGTATATCGAAGAAACCACCTGGCGTAAATCCTTGGCCATGGGGTTTTCTAGGGCAAGCAACAGCACGGCGCGCTCCTCACAACGGGAGCGCACCTCGTCCAATTCCTCGTTGAGTGAGATGGCCTCTTCGGCAGGGTCAAGGGACCTGTTGATCAGGGCATCGGAGGCGTTGGACATGATCTTTTTTACTGTCTCGCCCATGATGATGAGGTCGTGGGAGAAGTTGTCCAAGTGTTCACGATAAGCGGTCCGCATAACTCGACATAGTAGAACATCACCGCACTATATGCGCGGTGGGCGCGAGGATTTAACCCCCGGAGTGCATGATTTCTGCGCCTTCGGGCACAGTTGCGTCCTCTGGATCATCGAGCCAACCCGCGGGTAGTACGACTTTAGCAGAAGATCCCTGACGTCCGCGGGCGCCGTCGGAGTCCACGGCGCGCGCTGTGGAATCAGCCCAGGGGGCTAGAAGCTCCTCGAGGTTGCGCACGGAGTTGACCTTGGCCAGCCCCGCGCGGACCTGGCCGCCCACGGGGAATCCCCGCAGGTACCAGCCCACGTACTTGCGAATATCGCGGCTGGCGTGGTCCTCTCCGTCGTGCTGAGCCAGGAGCTGTGCGTGGCGGATCATAATGGAGGTGACTTCGCCCAAGGTGGGCTCTGCCGGGATCTCCTCGCCGCGTAGGTGTGCAGAGAGCTCAGCAAAAAGCCAGGGGCGTCCCAGGCAGCCGCGCCCGACGACGACGCCGTCGCAGCCAGTTTGATCCATCATGGCGCGGGCGTCGGAAGCTTTGAAAATGTCGCCGTTTCCCAGCACGGGGATGCCGGTATCGGTGAGGTGCTCTTTGAGGCGGGCGATCTCGTTCCAATCCGCCTGCCCGGAATAGCGTTGGGCGGCGGTACGGCCGTGGAGTGCTACGGCTGCGGCACCCTCCTCGACGGCGATGTGCCCGGCGTCGAGGTGAGTATGGTGCTCATCGTCGATCCCGACGCGCATCTTGACGGTGACGGGGATGCCTGTGCCCTCAGTGGCCTTGACCGCGGCGGCGACGATATTGCCAAAGAGCCGGCGCTTATAGGGCAGAGCGGAGCCGCCGCCGCGGCGGGTGACCTTGGGTACTGGGCAGCCGAAGTTCATGTCGATGTGGTCGGCGAGGTTGTCGTCGACGATCATCTTCGCGGCCTTGTAGGTGTATTCGGGGTCGACCGTATAGAGCTGCAAGGAGCGCGGGCTCTCCTCGGGGCCGAAAGTGGTCATGTGGAGAGTCTTCTCATTGCGCTCTACTAGGGCGCGTGCTGTAACCATCTCGCACACGTAGAGTCCGGAGACTGTGCCCGTGCGAGCCACTTCCTGCTCGCGGCAAAGAGTACGGAAAGCCACGTTGGTTACACCCGCCATGGGGGCGAGTACAACGGGAGATTTGAGTGCAATATTGCCGATAACCAGATTCACGCCCCCAATTGTGCTCTTTGGGCTGGTGAAAGGGCAACTCCACCCATTAAAGAAATCTTTGCAAAGTTTGGAGAATTTTCGACGCAACTTCGCTAGTGTGGTCTACGTAACTTATTAGGGGCTGACGTAACCGAGGTCTTAGCCCAAGAACTAGGAGGATTTGCTTTGTCCGATAGGATCGCATACGCGCCGTTCAAGGAGCTCGTAGTCTCTGCAGAAGAAGCCGCGAAGTATGTTAATCACGGCGACCGTGTTGGTATTTCTGGGTTTACTGGGGCTGGCTACCCCAAGGCGCTTCCGACCGCTATCGCGGAGAAGGCCAAGGCCGCTCACGCCGCCGGCGAAGAATTCGCCATCGATCTCTTCTCTGGTGCTTCTACCGCGCCGGACTGCGACGGTGTCCTAGCTGAGGCAGATGCCCTGCGTTTCCGTTCGCCCTATAACTCTGACCCGACCCTGCGTAACAAGGTCAACTCGGGCGACCTCCTCTACCAGGACATCCACCTTTCCCACTCCGGCCAGCAGGTCGAGGAGGGCTTCTACGGTGACTTCCAGGTGGCCATCATTGAGGTTGTGCGCGTCATGGAGGATGGAAACATCGTTCCTTCCTCGGCCGTGGGCAATAATCTTGAGTACATCGACGCCGCAGACAAGATCATCTTGGAAGTAAACTACTGGCAGTCCGAGAACCTCGAGGGCATGCATGACATCTACCGCATCGAGAAGCTGCCGCACCGCCTGCCCATCCCCATCACCCAGGTCGATGATCGCATTGGCACCACCTTCATTGAGCTGCCGAAGGAGAAGGTCGTTGCCATCGTCGAAACCAACGCGCCTGACCGCAACGCGCCTTTCAAGGAGCCAGATGAGGTCTCGGAGAAGATCGCGGCCAACTTCCTTTCATTCTTGGACGGCGAGGTTCAGGCAGGCCGTCTGGCCTATGATCGCTTCATCATGCAGTCCGGCGTGGGTAACGTTCCCAACGCCGTGATGGCAGGCCTTCTGGAGTCCAAGTTTGAAAACATCCAGGCCTACACCGAGGTCATCCAGGACGGCATGCTCGACTTGATCGATGCGGGCAAGATGACCATCGCCTCCGCCACCTCCTTTGCGCTGTCTCCTGAGTACGCGGACAAGATGAACGCGGAAGCGGAGCGTTACCGCAAGCACATCATCCTGCGTCCGCAGCAGGTGTCCAACCATCCGGAGGTCATTCGCCGACTCGGCCTGATTGCCTCCAACGGCATGATTGAGGCCGATATTTACGGCAACATCAACTCCACCAACGTGGGCGGCTCCCGCATCATGAACGGAACGGGTGGCTCGGGTGACTTCACCCGCAACGGCTACATCACCACCTTCGTCTCGCCCTCGGTGGCCAAGGACGGCGCCATCTCGGCCATCGTGCCCTTCGTCTCCCACACGGATCACACCGAGCACGACACCATGGCCATCATCACGGAGTATGGCGTGGCAGACCTGCGTGGCCTTGCTCCGCGTGAGCGCGCGGAGAAGGTCATCGCCGTGGCGCATCCGGAGTACCGTCCGCTGCTGCAGGAGTACTACGAGCGCGCGAAGAAGAACAAGTTCATCCACACCCCGCACGATCTGAAGACCGCCTTCGACTTCCAGATCAACTTCGCCGAGAAGGGCGATATGCGCGGCTAGGACGCGGCATCCTCGGTGGGCCGGGGGAAGACCTCGATGCCCACCGGTCCGGGGGAGTGCGTCACCACGATGACCGTGCGTGAAGCCAAGGCCCCGGGCAATCGCTGTTTTAGGAGCATCGTGAGCAAGCGGGCGGAGTCCTCCGCCGCTATATGCTCTGTTGGCTCGTCGAGCAGCAGCACCTGGGCATCCGTGCACAAGGCACGGGCCAACAACAGTCGGCGGCGTTGGCCGCTGGACAGTGACTCGGCGCCGTCGGCAAGCAGCGTGTCTAGCCCGAGCTCGAAGCCCACGGCATCGAGCGTTTCGCGCATGAGCGCTTCGGAGGCCGAGGGGGCACCGACGCGAAGATTCTCGCGCACGCTGGTAGAAAACACCCAGGCATCCTCCGCAGATAGTACGCAGGAAGCCGGGCGCGTCACCGTACCGGAGACGGGTTCGCGCATGCCCGCTATGGTTTCGAGCAGCATTGTCTTCCCAGCCCCGGACCTTCCCCTTATGACAACTCGCTGGCCAGGCAGGGCGTCAAAGTCCCATTCTTCATCACCGAACTCGGTCTGCAGCCCGCGTGCACGCACCTCATCGGTCGGCGTCTGCTGCGGTTGGGGGCGCGCAGGGGCCGCAAGTACGGCAGCCAAGGAGTGGATGGAGCCGGTGGCTTCCTGCCAGGTCTGCGCGGCCTGCGGCAGCGTGGCGTGGGCCTCGAAAGCTGAGAGTGCGAGGAGCACGAGCGTGCCCATCCACATTGGGTTGCCGTCGTAGAAGGCTACCGCGCAGGCCAAGACGCCCACCGCGGCAGCGCCGCTGGCGGCTGTTGCTAAAGCATCTGCCACTGCCAGCGGAATATCAGCACTGATGCGAGCAGCGGTATCGCGCCGGGAGGCGGAGTCTGCGGCGGCGCGCAGGAGCTCGTCGCGCCCAGCGGCGGCGAACTCTACCCGGTTGTGCAGGGTGGAGTCGAGGGCTTCGGTGAAGGCATTACTAGTGGCGGCCGCCTGGGAGCTCCGGCTGGCTCTGGCCACGAGGAGGGGGACCGCAACGCCGGTGACGGCGAATGCGGCCGCCATGACTACTGCCGCCGGCCACGATAATGCTGCGGCGCACACGAGCGCCACCAGGCTCATCAGCGCGGCCACGCCGCAGGGGATGAGGGTGCGCACGATGAGGTTGGTGGTTTTATCGGCATCGTCGACAAGGCGCACGTGGGCGCGCCCGCGGGTCCCGAGGTCGACTTGGCGGGTGATGAGCGCGCTGAAGATGGCGGCACGCAACCTCGTGGTGGCGTTTAGAGCTACGCGGTGCGCATAGAGACGGTCAGCGTAGCGGAAGACGGCGCGCGAGATGCCGAGGGCGCGCACGCTGGTCACCGCCACGGAGAGCTCGAGGACGGGCGGAGCCTGCCATGCTCGGGTAATTAACCAGCCGGAGGTCATGGCCAAGGCCAGCGCTGCCATCAGCGCCAAGGAACTAAGCAGAATGGCCGCCACCAACGTGAGGGGGCGCAGGCCACAGGTGGCCAGAAGGAAACGCAGCTGAGAGGCCGTGGCGGGCTCAGCACGGCGTTGGGCCCGGGGCTCTTTAAGTGTGGGCACTGTCTTCTCCTTCCAGCGTGTAGACGCGGTCAGCCACTGCCAGGACGCGCGGGTCGTGGCTAGCTATGAGCACCGTGGCACCCTCGTCGGCGCGGGAACGGGCGACGCGAAGCACGTCTTCGACAAGCGCGGGCGAGAGATGCGCGGTGGGTTCGTCAAGGAGGAAGCAGCGGGCCGGGCGTGCCAAGGCGCGGACGATGCCTACTCGTTCCCGCTGGCCAGCAGAGAGCCCGGCGCCGGTGGCAGAGACCTCCCGTTCCAGGGGAACGTCCAGTGGAATCTGCCTGGAAGCGGCAGCGATGCGCGCGGGCTGAGCCCCCCAGAGCTCAAGGTTGTTTTCTACGGTGCCGGGCAACAAGGAAGGGGTGGGAGGTAGATAGGAGATGTCCGCGGGAAGGGCGAGGCTGCCTTCAACGGCGGCGTCGGGAAGCTGGCCAAGGAGGGCGAGGAGAACGCTGGACTTGCCGGCGCCATTAGGGCCGGCGAGCACCACCAGCTCTCCCGGCAGAGCCTGCAGGTTCAGGTTTGAGGGCCGGATTCCGTCGCGCCCCGAGATACTCAGGCCCCGCACGCTTATCCCGCCACCTGACGTGAGCTCGCGGTAGCCGCCACGCATCTGCTGAGGTTGTGCGATGAGGTGCAGGGCCGCCTGGGCCGATTCCATGCCATCTGCGGCGGCATGGTAGCTGCTGCCCACCGTGCGCACGGGGTTGAAAACCTCGGGCACGATGATGAGGACCACGAGCGCGGGCAGAAGCTCGATATTGCCTGCCACCAGGCGCAGCCCGATGCTCACCGCAACCAACGCTACCGAAAGGGTGGCGATGAACTCGAGCGCGAAGGAGGAAAGGAAGGCCAGGCGCAGCACTCCTAAAGTCGCCGCGGTATGCCTTTCCCCGAGAAGGGACACGTTTGCTTGGGGCTGCTCGGTCCGGCGCAGCGCGCGCAGGGTGGGTGCCCCGCCCACGAGATCCGCCAGCTGCTGGCCCAGGCCGGCCGTCACTTCGAGGCGGCGGCGGGTATGTTGTGCGGTCAGCGTGCCGATGAGGATCATGAACACCGGGATAAGCGGCAGTGTAACCAGCGCAAAGACTGCGGATACCCAGTCAAAGTAGGCAATCGTTGCCAGCGCCGCCGGGGTGGAAATGCAGGCGGCGATAAGGGCAGGCAGAAACTGCGAAAGGTAGGGGCGGAAGTCCTCCATGCCACGGCTAAGCACGTGGCGCCAACGCCCCGCCTCCTCCTCGACCTCGCGGGGATCGCGGTGGCCAAGCGCCGTGAGTGTGGCCTCACGCAGCTTGTCGACGCTCGCGCCTACCGCACGTGACTGCTCCCGCCTAGCCACCCCAGCCACGCAGGCGTGGGCGAGAACCACCGCGCACAGGATAAGGAGCAGAACCATTATCCGGGAATCGCCCAACCACGAGACTGAATCTGGGGGAGTGTCCGCCAGCGCCGTGCGCGTGATGACGGTGGCGGCGACCGTGCCGATGAGGACTCCGCGCGCCATGACTAACACCGTGGACAGGGCCTGGAATGCCCCCGTGCGCACGATAAGCCTGCGCACAGGCGGAACGAGGCGCAGGAGGGCGGGATCAACGGGTGCGGCCATAGGAGTGTCCTTGCGGGCTTCTAAGCTAGTGGGAAACGGTGACGCGCTTGCGGAACTGCCAGTAGGACCAGCCTTGGCCCACGAGCACGCAGGGCGCCAAGAACAGGGAGGCCCAGCTCATGATCTTGAGCGTATAGGGGCTGGCGGCCGCGTTGTAGATGTCTAGTCCGGCTATCTCATTGGTCGCCGGAAGCAGCGCCGGGAACAGAGAACCGAATAAGAGCGCCCCGACCCCGATGAGCGCTGCTGCGGTGCCATAGAAGGCCAAGGCGTCGTTGTTCTTCCACAGTGCAAACAAAGCCACGGCGAGGGCGAGTACGACGGCGACCAGGGCGATCCAGGTCCAGCCTTTGCCCAGCGAAAGCTGCATCCACACCAGGTAGATTGCGCCCACGAGGACGGCAAGGGGGGCGAGACCAGCCCGGGCGATGTCATGCGCGCGTTGACGGACGGGGTCGGCGCACTTGAGCCCGAGGAAGAGGAGCCCGTGCAGGAAGAAGATCAGGACAAAGGCGATGCCGCCCAGCAGGCCCCGCGGGTTGAGCAAACCGATGAAGCCCTCGGTGGCTGCGGAGACATGAGCAAAGGAAGAAAAGGCGACTCCGCCGACGATATTGGTCATGGCCACGCCCCACAGCAGTGCCGGGAGAACGGAACCGAAGACGATGCCGGCGTCGCAGCGCCTCCGCCAGGCCAGCGTATCCACCTTGTGCCGCCACTCCAGGCTGACCCCGCGCACGATGAGCGCCACGAGGATGAGCAGAAGTGGCAGGTAGAAGCCTGAGAAGAGTGTGGCGTACCACTCGGGGAAGGCGGCAAAAATACTGCCGCCGGCCACAATGAGCCAGACCTCGTTGCCGTCCCACAAGGGGCCGATAGATTCCACTGCCGCGCCGCGGCGCGCATCTGCCTCAGTGGCGTTCTTGCCGCCGAGAAAAGGCAAGGACATGCCGACGCCGAAGTCGAAGCCCTCCAAGACAAAGTAGATGGTGAAGAATATCGCGATGGCTATAAACCACAAGGTATTGAGATCCATTACTTCTCCTCCGGGTGGTTGTTATTTTCCGTAAGTGACGCATCCGCGCCGCCGGGGCAAGATTCCTGTGCCGAGGAGAAACTCAGCGGGGCGAGCTCGCTGTCCTCTCCTGGGCCATACAGCGCGGCGGCCAAGTCTTTCTCCTCGCCATCGCGCAGGCCCGGCTGATCCAGGCCGGCCCGGGCGTAGCGCTGCATCAGCCAGAACCACACCACGGCAAGCACGCCATAGAGGGCGGTAAAGGTCAGAAGGCTTGTCCAGACCACCCATTCCGGGTGGTCGGAGACCCCTAAGTCTACGATAAGGTGCAGCTTTTCCTCGCCTCCGGGGAAGTTTCCTTCCTGAAACTCCGGATTGGGAGCGACGATCCACGGCTGGCGACCCATCTCAGTGAAGATCCAGCCTGCGAAGTTGGATAGCCACGGTGCTGGCAGGGCAAGCAGTGCCCCGATTCCCATCCACCGAGCGGTGGGAACCCGGCCCTTGCGGGTGGTCCACAAGGCTATGAGCGCCAAGATGCACGGGACGATGAGGAAACCAATCATCAGGCGGAAAGACCAGTAGGTGACAAAGAGGTTGGGCATGTAATTGCCCGGCCCGTAGAGCGATTCATAGTATTGCTGCATCTCGGTGACCCCGCGCAGCTCCACGCCGCTGAACCTGCCCTTGGCCAGGAAGGAAAGCACGTAGGGCACGTCAATAAGGTGCTGGGCGGTCTCGCAGTTATTCAAACGGGAGAAGGCCAATATCGAAAAACTAGGGTCCATTTCGGTGTGGCACAGAGCCTCCGCCGAGGCCATCTTCATGGGCTGCTGGATAAACATCAGCTTGGCCAGAGCGTCACCAGTTATCGTTATCGCCGCCGTGCCGAGGAGGATTATCCACGAGCCAAAGCGGGTGAGGCTGCGCCAGATCCCCGCGGCGTGGCCGTGTTCATCGCCCGCGCGCTTAGTACGGATCATCCACCAGCCAGAGATCCCTGCAACGAGCGTGCCAGCCAAGATCCAGCCGCCGGCCATGGCGTGCGGGAAGGCCTGCAAGGCGGTGGGATTGCTGAGCAAGTCCCACAAATCCACCAAGGTGGCGCGCCCGCGGTCTGGGTCGAACTCCGCGCCAACTGGGTGCTGCATGAAAGAATTGGCCACGATGATGAAGTAGGCGGAGATATTAACCGCCACCGCCACCGTCCAGATCGCGCCCAAGTGAGCCCACTTGGGAACCCGGTCCCAGCCGAATATCCATACGCCCAAGAAGATGGACTCGAAGAAGAAGGCGGCCAGGCCCTCGAAGGCCAGCGGCGCCCCGAATACGTCTCCCACGAAGCGCGAATACTCGGACCAGTTCATGCCGAATTGGAACTCCTGGACAATTCCGGTGACCACGCCCATGGCGAAGTTGACCAAAAAGAGGTTTCCAAAGAACTTGGTCGCCCGGAACCACTCGGGATTGCCGGTGCGGTGCCAGATGGTCTGCATGATGGCCACCATGGGTGCAAGCCCCATGGTCAAGGGCACAAAAATGTAGTGGTAAACAGTGGTGATTCCGAATTGCCACCGAGATATATCAACGAGGTCTAGGTCCATGTGGACACTTCCTTCACGTGCAGTACGACGACCGCGCACCAAGAAGGAAAACCTAGGCTACTCATGGCTCGCGGTCACTTACTTAAGTAGTCGAAGTGTACCACGGGAGGGTTCCCACCCTATGAAGAAAGCCACACAGCCTTGAAACTGAAGCAAGTGCAGGACTATAGGCTAGAAATAGTGCGGTATAAGGACCCTCGGGCGCTCCGTTTTAAAGGCTACGCCGCTGCGCCAAACTGGGGCTCCCGCGCTAAGTGGACCCCAATTTCTCTAGCGCGAAGAGTCTCGCTAGAATGTAGCGAGTTGGGCCTTTAGCTCAGTTGGTAGAGCTACGGACTTTTAATCCGCAGGTCGTGGGTTCGATCCCCACAGGGCCCACCAATGTGAAGTCTCGAGACATCGTTCCTATGTGATGTCTCGAGACTTTTGTGATCCGAGACTTGCTGCTGTGCGCGACGGCGGGAAGTGAGCGGCTGAGGGCTAAGCTGGCCGGCGACCATGGCGAGCAGCGCGAGGATAAAGCCAGACACCTGGATCTCGTTGAGGGATTCACCATTGAGCACGACCCCGACGAGCGCGGCGACAAGCGGGGAGATAACCCCCAGGAGCGCGGTGGCTGTAACGGGGAGATATTGCAGATTGTTGAACCACACAGAGTAGGCAACAAGCGTGCCCACCACCCCGAGCCACAGATAGCCTCCGAGGGCGGGGGCATCGATGTGGGAGGGTGCGCCTTCGATAAGCAGCGCGGGAACAAGCAGCGCCAACCCGCCTGCCGTGAGCTGCCAGCCGGCGAGGGCTACAGGGGAGACGCCTGCGGGTATTCCCCACCGCTTTGTCAGCACCACTCCGGACGACATGGAGGCGGCCATGGCGATTCCTGCTGCGATCCCTGTGGCGCTAAACGCTGCCGCGGGGCCGAGGACAACCATCGCTACGCCGAGAATTCTCAGCACCGTCCACGCCGCGCGCCATCTGGAGGTTTTCTCTCCTAAGACAAAGAAGGCGAGGATCGCGACAAAGACGAGCTGACCAGCCCCGAGGGTGGCCGCCACCCCGCCCGGCAGTGCGCCGGCGGCGATGAACAGCAGCGGGAAGAACCCGATGTTTGAGGAGCCGAGGACGAGCGATTTCCACCACCACGCGCCTCGGGGCAGGGTGCGGCTAATAGCAAGTGCAATGAGTCCTGCCGGCAGTGGGCGCATTAAGGCAGCGAACCAGGGATGGTCCGGAGGAAGAAATTGTGTGCTGACGTAGTAGGTGGTTCCCATACAGCGGGAACGAGGGCGGTGAGCGCGGTGCGCGTTGCTTGATTCATAGTATTCAGTATGCTTCTAACAGGAACTATGAGCCCAACACATTATCGTCATAGGAACGTTCGCAATGAGAGATTAATCTGGTGGGGCGGGGGGAAATTGCATGGAACTGAACCAGCTGAGATACGCCACTGGGGTGGCGCGTACGCGCAACTTCACCCGAGCCGCGCAGGAGAACTACGTGGTGCAATCGGCGTTGAGCCATCAGATCAAGGCTCTTGAGAAGGAGCTCGGCGTCGCTCTTTTCGCCCGCACGAGCCGCCGAGTGGAGCTCACCGCTGCGGGGGAAGCCTTCCTTCCTGCGGCTAGGAGCTGCTTAGAGGCCGCGGCTAGGGCGCGGGTTGAGGCCATCGCCACGACGGGCGAGCTGCGTGGCACCGTGTCTGTGGGGGCTATTCCTACCCTGAGAGGGGTGGACCTTCCCGCCGCATTGGGAGCCGTGCGGCGCAAGCCCCCGCGTCTGCATGTCACGCTGCGGGTGGGCAGGAGCACGGATTTCGTCCGCGAGATCGCCCACGGCGCGCTCGATCTCGCCGTACTCGGCGTGGCCGTGGGGGTCAATCCCATAGCCGAGCACAGCGGTGTGGCGATCCAGGAGATCAGGCGTGAGAAGCTGGTCGCGGTCTTTGCACGGGGGCATCATCTAGCGCAACGCACCAGCCTGCACCTAGCGGACGTGGTCGGGGAGGATTTTGTAGACTTTCCCGCCGCCAGTCCAGGCCGCCAGCAAAGCGACCTCGCCTTTAGCCGGGTGGGCCTGCGGCGTGAGGTGGCCTATGAGGCGGCGACCACGGATCTCATCCTGGACCTCGTCCGGCAGAACCTGGCCATGGCCATGCTCGCGCCCTCCGTCGTGAAGGGGGAAGGGCTGGGCACCGTTCCGGTCGTTGATGGGCCGGAAAGGGTGATCTACTTGGCTTTGAGTGATTTCAATCCCTCCGGCGCGGCCCTCGCGCTGCTCAAGGAGCTCGGACAGAGCCCCGAAGCGCAGGAGTGAGCCAAAACCTCGGTAGAAGGCTTGGATTCGGAGACAGGGGTGGCTAGCCGGTGGCTTTGAGGCGAGGAAGACACCGAGGATGGCCACCACGGTTACTAGCGCGCCGATCAGCTGCCCTCAATGAGGCCGAATATCAAGATAATAAGTATCAAGATAATAACGCGGCGAAGCTCGCGCGCCTGCGCAGCAGTACCCCGGCTCTAAGCGGCCAGCCGCGCTAGTCGGCGTATTGCGCTATTCCCCCGCCGAAGGACCAGTTTTCCTTCGGCACCTCGACGAGGTTGATGAATACATCCTCGGTGCGGATTCCGATTGCTGCTTGCAAGCCATCGGCCACGGTGCGATAGAACTCTTTCTTAAGCTCTACGCTGCGCCCCGCGTTGAGGGTGATCTGAATGATGATCGCGCGCTCGCTTCTATCCACGAAGTAGTGCGGATCAATGTAGAGATTTGCCGGGTCGTGGGAGTTGATGATGATGAACTTATCGCCGTTGGGGGCGCCGAAGACGCTGTGGAGCGCCGCGTAAATGCCATCTGCAATGGCGTCTTTGTGGGCGGCTGTGGTGGACTCCGGAACATCGACACGGACGAGGGGCATGAGAAATCCTTTCGGTAGAGGGGTGTGGCGCTAACTCTACGTCACGACCGCGCTGCAGTGGTGTGCTTCATAGAGAGATAGCCCTGTGTCTCACGCCAGCCTGGAGGCGAAGCTACGCCAGCGCCGTTCCGCGGAAGAGGGTATTCGTCGCGCCGCCCACCCACACGGTTCCCATCTCATCCGGGGTGATGGTGATGTCTCCCGCGCGTCCGAGCAGCGAACCTTGAGAGACGCGATAGGCCCCATCGACGCGTCCGCTGCGGATGAGCCACTGCCCCACGGAAGCGTTCATTGAGCCGCAGACTGGATCCTCAGCGACGCCGGCACGGGGGGCGAAGGTGCGCATTTCAAAGTCGAATTCGCTGCCCGCCGGATAGGCGCCGATTGCGCCGACCATGGCATCGGGGATAAGGGAGAGATCCGGCTGCAGATCCAGAACCTGTTGGGCGGTGGGGAGCTGGACGACGGCCCACCCCGGGCCATTGTCCACCCACTGATGAGCCGCGATGTCCTGACGCTCGATGCCAAACGCGCGGGCAATCGTGGCGAGGAAGTCCTCGTTGAGGTCGCCGCTGCGCTGCGTGGCGGGCGCGGCGAAGGAAAGAATTCCCTCACCACGCCGGATCTTAATGAGGCCGGCAGCGCATTCCTGAACAAGAACCTCCTTATCGCGGGAATCGCCGTGGTGCTCGAGCCAGGCATGAGCCGAGCCCAAGGTGGGGTGCCCCGCGAAAAGCAGTTCGCCGCGCGGGGTAAAAATGCGGACGCGGTAATCGGCGCCTTCTTGGGTGGGCGGCAGCAGGAACGTGGTTTCAGAAAGGTTGGTCCAGCGCGCGATCTTTTGCAAGTCGGAATCGCTGAGATCCTCGGCCTCGAGAATGACTGCCAGCGGGTTTCCCTGGTACAAGCTCTGGGAAAACACATCTACTTGTGCAAAGGGATGGGACTTAGGCACTGAAGGGTCCTTTCATCATCGGTATTTCTCACCGGGGCTGCGGCCAGGTTAAGCGGCAACTCTACCCGCGCAGTGAAGCCAGGGCAGCGGGTAGTGGAAAGCACCACCTACTTCTTCACTAGCTTGCGAATGGCGGTCATGGCCTCGTCGAGCTTCTCTTGGGAGAGATTTCCGTTGCCGGCAGCGGCACCAGCTACACAGTGCTCGATGTGATCGTGGAGAAGCGCCAGCGACACGTTCTCCAGCGCGGAAGTCACGGCGGAAATCTGGGTGATGATATCGATGCAGTACTGATCTTCTTCGATCATGCGATGGACCCCGCGGGCTTGTCCTTCGATCCGCTTGAGGCGTGCGAGATACCGCGCCTTGTTTTCGCTATTGGCGTTATAGCCATGTGCTTGTGGCTCATGGCAGCCACATGTATCGCGCTGGTCACTCATGGTTTTAGGCCTTCCAGTGTGGGCGATTTTGTAGTTGGGAATATCTCCAGTATATTTCTATGACGTTGCCTAATGGCGACAGGCCCCCATCGTCTAGCGGCCTAGGACACCGCCCTTTCACGGCGGCGGCACGGGTTCGAATCCCGTTGGGGGTACGGAAGAGATTCCATTAATTCAATATGGCCCTGTGGCGCAGTTGGTTAGCGCGCCGCCCTGTCACGGCGGAGGTCGCGGGTTCAAGTCCCGTCAGGGTCGCCATGTTTAGCCTCGAGACGCCTTTCCTATGTGGTGCCTCGAGGCTTTTGTGATCCGTATGGGTTAAATCAGCACGTCTGGGACATTGTAGCTGTGAAACCTGGGTTATTGAGATGTTTGCGGGGGCTAGGCAATCTTTTGGCGTGTGGTAACCGGCTTTTTGCGGTTGGCGTTGAGCAGCGCGTTCTTGGCATTGATACTTTCCGACGTCCTAGGTGCGTTGCGTCGCTTCTCAATAGGTGTCTCGGAGATGCTATCGAGAAGTTTCGATTTCTAGGCTGATTGTGTTGGAAGTATGTCTCGGTAATTCTGGGCTTGCCGAGTGTGGCTTCATTTTGCATAGAGGGGCGTGCTGGGGGGAACATCGGTATGAGGCCGTGGCGCATCAGGGGGTGCGCGCGGAACGCTGGCACGGAACCGTACGCCGTCAGGGTCGCCTGTTCTGGCATATAAACACAGTTAGTATTTCTTCAGGAGGTTGGCCTTTAAGTTCTAGGGTTTATGGTGCGGGCTTTGCAACGGGCGGAGGAGCTCAACCTACGCGAGGGGGCGGGTGGAGTGGTCGAAGCTCGCAGGGTTAAGCGGAAAAAGGGTTGGTGAGGTGCGCGTTTGTGAGATGGATAGAGAGTTATGTAAAGTATCTATTCGTGCCCAAAGAGGTGCAACATAATTGAAAATGGCCCTGTGGCGCAGTTGGTTAGCGCGCCGCCCTGTCACGGCGGAGGTCGCGGGTTCAAGTCCCGTCAGGGTCGCTGAAGCCAGTTTACTGGCTTCTGGCCAGATAGCTCAGTCGGTAGAGCACACGCCTGAAAAGTGTGGGGTCGCCAGTTCGATCCTGGCTCTGGCCACAATGTAAGCCCCCTCCTCTTGGAGGGGGCTTCTTTGGTGTCGCAGGGCCTAGGGAGACCAATGCTCAAAAGGTGTTGTTTTGTGGTGTGTCGTAGTAGCGGTCATTTTGTGTTGGCGGGGGCTTGCGCATTGTGCCTTTTCTGATTCCCATATTATGGTTTTAGGCGGTGTCTATGGCGTTGGCGAGGGTTGCTGGTCGGCCGTCATCATGGCCGTCGGTGGCTTGTTTTTCTTGGATGGCGAGGATTGTTGCTTTGGCGAGTCCGTCCTTGCCCCAGTTTTGCTGCCTGGCGATTTCTACAGGTCGTCTGGCAGTTGCGTGTGTAGGCAGTGCCACCGTTCACGTTTCCTGCCAGGGCATTGTCATAAGAGGCACCAACAGTCCCGGTTGAAGCAGCGATACCATGCTCGGCAAGACGCTCGTTGTGGACAATGCTGACGTGACTCGCGAACCGTGATCCGAGTGGTGAATCGCAACTGTGTTTTCCGCGACGCACACAATTGCCTGGTTGAGTGCCGGTAAAGGCAAAGCCCCAGTACACACCGAGTTCGGCAAAGCCCACTCGACGATCCTGCGGGGGAACACGGCCGTGATAAAAAGCGGTGCAGACAACCCCTTCCCCAGTCCGTCCATAAGCTATATCCGCCACCCACAACCCGTTGGTTCATGGCGACTTGAAATCACGATTTACCAAGTCAGGGCGAAGATCTGGCCTTTGGTCTTGCCAGTGGTGATAAGAGCTTTACCTTTGCCTGTGCCGGACAGTTCAACCAGACGCATCAACCGAGTAGTCTGTTCACGACCGCTATTGATTCCTTCACGTCGGAGAAAATGTCACATTTTCCGGACTCAATAGACACAGTAGTTTCGGCGTGAACCACGCCAATGTGTTCCACAGGTGCGGCGTCACGAAGACGGCGGGAACACGGTCCCCGGGCTTTGGACCGATGGTATCCCCGCGAATTGATGAAGTCGCCTTTACGTTAATCTTCAACGTCGTAAAAATGAACTCGACGGTGAAACGATTCCGGTGTTCATCGATGATCCGGATCATTTCCGACTTTTGAAGCCTGGTTCTGACGCGAAAAAGCCGAGGCAGCTTTCAGCAGTTCGTTGGTGAATCGAAGCTCCTGAATTTTCACGGCGCAGCCTGGTGTTGTGCCCAGCAAAGTCTCCGTGGATTCGCTCGGGACATTTCCGCCGCGACGAGCTTGCTGGATCTACTGCCGAGCCGGGTGTCACGAAACCCCAATTTCGGTGCCACAATCTTGCACGCCTCCTGCGTGGAAAGATTTTCCGCCAGAATGTGATCTTCTACCAAGCGGACGACGCGTTCCCTCGCATCCTGATCAAACTATTTGGCCATATCCTAAATTTTCCCATCTACTCAGATGGAACAAAGCCAGGGGCACTCCATGAGGGATGATTTCTACTCATCTAACCATCCTTGAAAAGGCCTTACCATTTCGTAGCGTCAGGCCTGGTATTTCAGCGGCCGCGGCCGCTAATCAGCCTGGATAAGTGAAAAGAGACCCTATAACGAATGCTCGACCCAGGAAAATCGACACATCCCCTTCTGAGCATTAGCCCGCCCCGAGAAGAGTTAGAGCGGTACGAAACTCCACATGTACCCAAAAAGCTATAAAGCCGCACTCGGCAACGCTATCGCGTAACTGCCCCCACAAGGGGGTGCAAGTTCATCTTTAAAACGATAGGACGATAGAAAAGTCGATACTTATTGAGAGTCTATCGCTCCAGTATGCGCCTGTAATTCCTGTTGCGTATCGATAATTTCCCATAAATGATTTGTGATACGCACTACAGCGGGGGAGTTTTAGGGCAGAGTTCTATTAAGTCAATCTCAGCAGAGGAGAGATTGTTTCTTAAAGGAAGTGTGACTCCAATGGCTGATTTCTTGACGGCGCTCAACAATATTATTTGGTCGCCTGCACTCGTATTCTTGTGTTTGGGTGCAGGCTTGTATTTTACGGTGGTTACTCGTGGCTTACAGGTGCGGTGCATACCGGACATGCTGTCCCAGATCTCTAAAGGGAAAAAGTCCGAACACGGGGTATCTTCCTTCGAGTCGCTGATGATCTCGTTGGCTGGCCGCGTCGGCATCGGCAATATCGCTGGCGTTGCCACTGCAATTGCCTTTGGCGGTCCGGGTGCCGTGTTCTGGATGTGGGCGATGGCATTTCTTGGCTCGGCTACTTCATTTATTGAGTGTACTTTGGGCCAGATTTACAAGGAACAGGACCGAGACACCGGTGAATACCGTGGTGGTCCTGCCTTTTACATCGAGAAGTCTCTGAAGCACACCAAAGCAGCGCCCTTTATGCTGGTTTACGCCATAGTTTTTGCAATTGCGATGATATTGGCTACCAGTTACTTCCTGCCGGGAATCCAGTCCAACGGCGTAGCCGCGGCGGTGGAAAACGCTTGGGGCGTCTCCGTGGGATGGACGGGCGTAGTGCTTGCTGTCATGCTCGCTATCATCATCATCGGCGGCATCAAGCGCATCGCTAATTTTGCTTCCTTGGTCGTACCGTTTATGGCGGTGGCGTACATCATCATCGCCCTTATCATCTTGTTCATAAACTTCTCGCAGATCCCAGAGGTGTTCGGACTTATCTTCAAGTCAGCGTTCAACCTTGAGGCAGGGTTCTCCGGGATGCTGGGTTTGGCTATCATGTGGGGCGTTAAACGCGGTATCTACTCGAACGAAGCGGGACAGGGCACTGGGCCACAGGCCGCAGCGGCCGCGGAAGTTTCACACCCGGCCAAGCAAGGCTTTGTTCAGGCGTTCGCGGTTTATGTGGATACCTTGTTTGTGTGTTCGGCCACAGCCTTCATCATCATCTCCACCGATATGTATAAGGTCTTTGAGAATGAGAGCGAAGACGGGCCCGTTCGCTACGCCGGCGCTATTCCTGACGGTGTGGCGGTTGGCCCGGGTTACGTTCAAGAGGGCATGAACTCCACTTTCAGTGGCTTTGGCCCATCCTTCGTGGCCATCGCTATTGCTTTCTTCGCCTTCACCACCAGCCTGGCCTATTACTACTTGGCCGAGACTAACTTGGCCTACTTCAACCGCTGGATTAAGAGCCAGACTGCGCGCCGAGCGTTGATTTGGTTGCTGCGAGTTCTCATTGTTGTTTCCGTCCTCTACGGTGCGGTGACCACTCCGGGTGCCGCGTGGGCCCTAGGTGATATTGGAGTCGGTACTACCGCTTGGCTCAACGTGGTGGCTATCTTGTTCTTGCAAGTTCCAGCACTGAAAGCGCTCAAGGATTACACCGCGCAGAAGAAGCAGGGCCTCGACCCGCAGTTCGACCCAGAGAAGATTGGCATTAAGAACGCCGATTTCTGGGTAGAGCGGGCCAAGGCCAGGAAAGCTGCAGAAGCGAATAAGGCGCAAGTAGCTGATGGCGATGAGAGTTAAGCACTCATCATCTAGTACTTGGCTAGGGTTGGAGCTATGAATACTACGATTGAGCACCAGCCAGAAAAGTCCCGCTTCGTTATTGCGGTTGACGGTGAGGAGGCGGGTCGCGCCGAGTACTTCGACAGGGGCTCAAAGCGGGACTTCCATCACACGGTCATCGATGAGAAATTTCGTGGGAACGGCCTCTCAAGCACACTCATCACAGCAGTGCTCGATGAGTCACGCCAAGCAGATAAAAAGGTGATTCCCAGCTGCTCGGCGGTTAGCCACTTCATTGACAAGCACGAGGAGTATCAAGACCTCCTTTAGCACTGTGCCCGAGCCTAGTGCAGGCGAAAGGGGAGCCCTCACAGAATCTGGGTGGGCTCCGCGTTTTCGTCTCTGCCCGGGGTTAGATGTAGTAGTCGGGGTCGACGAGCTTTATCTTTTCGTCCTTGCCGCGAGGCCGGTTCTTGGCAGGAATCCCGATGGCGATGTGGTTGGCCGGCACGTCCTTGGTGACGACAGCGTTGGCTCCGACAGCCGAGCCTTCTCCAATGACGATGGGCCCGAGAACCTTGGCCCCAGCGCCGATGGTCACGTTGTCCTCGATGGTGGGGTGACGCTTAGTCTGCGTAAGGACCTGCCCGCCGAGGGTGACGCCGTGATAGAGCATAACCCCTTCTCCGATGTGCGTGGTCTCACCGATGACGATTCCCATCCCGTGGTCGATGAAAAACCTGCGGCCGATGGTGGCCCCAGGGTGGATTTCAATTCCGGTAAAAAAACGGCTTAGTTGAGCCAAGATGCGCGCGGGGCCACGGAGACTTTTCATCCATAGCCAGTGAGCGACGCGATGTGACCAAATGGCATGGAGCCCGGAGTAGACAACCGCGTTCTCGACGTCTCCCCGGGCAGCGGGGTCGTGCTCACGAGCATTCGCGAGATCCTCACGGATCATCTTGATAATGTTCATGGACTACATCCTAGTGTGACGGGAAAAGCGCCCGCCAAGAATGGCGGGCGCTTTTATTCAGACTTTAAGCAAAAGTCTAAGTGCGGAGTTGCTGGAGGTCTAGCCCTCACGAATGTCCTCGAAAAGGACCGTTGATACGTAGCGCTCTCCGAAATCGCACCCGACGGTGACGATTGTCTTCCCCGCAAACTCGGGACGATCTGCGAGTTTGAGTGCAGCGAAGACGTTAGCGCCGGCAGAGATACCCACCAGTAGTCCCTCTTCCTTGGCCAGTTTCCGAGAGGTTTCAATTGCATCTTCGTTGGTCACGGTAAGAACTTCGTCAAGAAGTTCGCGATCCAGAACGTCAGGAACGAAGTTGGCGCCAATGCCTTGAATCTTGTGGGGTCCAGCGTGCCCTTCGGACAGGACCGGGGAGTCCGCAGGCTCAACGGCAACGAGGTGAAGGTCTGGGTTCTTGGACTTCAAGAAGCGACCCACCCCTGTGACAGTGCCGCCGGTGCCCACGCCAGCGACGAATGCATCGACCTTTCCGTCGGCGTCTGCCCAAATTTCGGGGCCGGTGGTTTCTTCGTGAATTTTGGGATTAGCTTCGTTGGCGAACTGGCTGGCCAAGATCGAGTTAGGGGTTTGAGCCAGAATCTCATTTGCCTTGTCCACAGCACCTTGCATCCCCGCAGCCCCTGGCGTGAGGATAATCTCAGCGCCATAGGCGCGCAAAAGAACCTTGCGCTCGTTGGACATCGTTTCCGGCATGGTCAAAATAACCTTATACCCTAGGGTGGCACCGGCCAGTGCCAGCGCAATTCCTGTGTTGCCGGAAGTAGCCTCGACAATGGTTCCGCCAGGCTTTAGTTCGCCGGCAGCAACTGCAGCATCGACAATTGCCTTGCCAATGCGATCTTTCACAGAATTGGCTGGGTTGAAAGACTCGACCTTGACCAGAACTTCTGCTTTTTTGCCTTCGGTAAGGCGATTTAGGCGAACCAGGGGCGTGCCGCCGATGGTTTCAAGAATGTTGTTATATACAGCCACTATGCGTTCTCCTTGAGAAGTGAAATACGGAACTGCACAACAGCCTACACCACGCGAGTAGACTAAGTTGTATATCGATTCTAGACTGTCTATTCGGACATTGTTTGTTGGGTTCAGATTAGATAAACCTGTGACTACGATTTAGAATTACCCCCAACCCCCCGTTATAGTAGGCAAAAGGTGGACTTTTACCCCCGTTAGACGCGGCGGTAACGGGTACACCTAGATGGTTACCCCCGACTAGGAGAATCTCTCATGGAGCCGCATCGACTTAAAGACGATGATGAAGCTGTACGCGCCGCACTGTCTTCCTTGAAGAATGCGACGGGAATCCCCGTTACCATGTACGCGGCCCTGCTGCCGGATAACCGCCTGCAGATTTCGCAATGGGTGGGGTTGCGCACACCGGCTTTGCAAAATTTGGTTATTGATACCGGCGTCGGGGTAGGAGGCCGCGTAGTGAGCACCCGCCGTGCGGTCGGAGTTTCTGATTATGTCAGGGCAACGACCATCTCCCACGAAAACGATCGAGCCATCCAAGATGAAGGACTGCATTCCATCGTGGCGGTACCAGTTACGGTGCAGCGTGAGATTCGCGGCGTGCTCTACGTTGGTGTCCACTCCCCAGTTCGTCTAGGTGACAAGGTTATTGAAGAGGTGACTATGACCGCGCGGTGCCTTGAGCAGGACCTGGCGGTCAACTCCGCGTTTAGGCGTGCCGACGGCTCGAAAGGCGGGGCGAGTCGCGGGCACGTCATGAATGGCGCGGAGTGGGAGCAAGTTCGTTCTACGCATTCCAAGTTGCGGATGCTGGCTAATCGCGTCGAGGATGAGCCGCTGCGCAAGGAACTCGAAACCCTGTGCGACCAGATGGTTTCGCCCGTGCGCGTGAAGCAATCAACCAAGCTCTCCGCTCGTGAGCTTGACGTACTTTCCTGCGTTGCGCTGGGACATACTAATGTCGAGGCGGCGGAGGAAATGGGCATTGGAGCGGAGACAGTCAAGTCTTATTTGCGTTCTGTTATGCGCAAACTCGGTGCCCATACACGTTACGAAGCGGTTAACGCGGCCCGTCGTATCGGCGCGCTTCCCTGATAACCGGTAAGTTATGGAGGCGTGAAAGACCAATTTATTGTCTCCGGAGGTGCCCGGCTTGAGGGCGCCGTAAAAGTCGACGGCGCTAAGAACAGCGTCCTCAAGCTCATGGCTGCGGCTCTACTCGCCGAGGGTACGACTACGCTGCATAATTGTCCTGAAATTCTTGATGTACCACTGATGAAGAAAGTTCTCGAAGGTCTCGGCTGCGAAATCGATCTCGAGGGAGCTCGGGTCACGATCACCACCCCGGCTGAGCTTCGTTCTAACGCTGACTTCGATGCCGTTCGTCAATTTCGTGCATCGGTTTGCGTTCTCGGTCCACTCACCGCGCGCTGCGGGCACGCTGAGATTGCTCTCCCAGGCGGTGATGCGATCGGATCCCGTCCGCTCGATATGCACCAGTCCGGACTCGAGAAGCTAGGTGCGCGCACCTATATCGAGCACGGTGCAGTAGTAGCGGACGCGGAAAACCTACACGGCGCCGAAATTAAGTTGGATTTCCCTTCGGTGGGGGCAACAGAAAACATCCTCACCGCGGCCGTGATGGCGGAGGGTGTGACTATCCTCCACAATGCTGCGCGGGAGCCGGAGATTGTCGATCTCTGCATGATGCTCAAATCTATGGGCGCTGACATCGAGGGCGAAGGAACATCTCGGTTGTCTATCCGTGGGGTTGAAAAGCTCTATCCCACCGAACATGAGGTTATAGGGGATCGAATCGTCGCCGGAACGTGGGCGTTTGCCGCGGCTATGACCCGAGGAGACATTACCGTTGGTGGAATTGCACCACGCCACCTGCACCTTCCACTGGAGAAGCTGAAATCAGCTGGGGCGCAAATCGACGCCTATGACAACGGCTTTCGGGTGCGTATGCGCCGCCGCCCTACGTCGGTAGATTTTCAAACGCTTCCTTTTCCAGGCTTCCCGACGGACCTGCAGCCCATAGCAATTGGACTTTCCGCGATCGCGGAGGGCACGTCCATCATTACGGAAAACGTCTTCGAATCGCGTTTCCGCTTTGTTGACGAGATGCTCCGACTAGGTGCCGACGCCCAAGTTGATGGACACCACGTGCTCATTCGTGGGCAGGAGCGTCTGTCTTCGACAGATGTGTGGAGCTCGGATATTCGCGCTGGCGCCGGCCTCGTGCTTTCCGCGTTGTGTGCGGACGAGACGTCGACCATCCACGATGTCTTTCACATTGATCGCGGCTACCCCAATTTCGTAGAGAACCTTCGATCCCTTGGAGCCACTATCGAGCGAATACAAGAGCCGGAGGATTCGGACCTCCTTTAAATTGGGGAAGGAAAGTGCCCAGGGCAAGCTGTCGAGGACAAATGAAGCCTTGGTAGTCAAAGTACTGGGTTATATGTGAGCGCTTTTTGTGGTTTGTGCTGGGGATTTG
>NZ_DGRD01000052.1:44364-44487 GCF_002390965.1 Corynebacterium sp. UBA4397 | reverse complement strand
TTATCACCGGCGCGCAGCTTGTCGAGCGTGCCTGCGCAGGCGAGGGTCTTATTACGGTGATAAGTCGGGCGCAGGGGCCGGTGGACTTGTACCGCTTTGATCGCTTCGCCTCGGTCAAGCAGC
>NZ_DGRD01000052.1:0-44235 GCF_002390965.1 Corynebacterium sp. UBA4397 | reverse complement strand
GGGGTTAATGAGGATGATCCGAATGCGCCACCGCGGCGCGGGCGCCTTGCCCGCGAAGGCGGAAAGATAATCTGGCAGCCCCCGCCGGGCGATAAAGTGTCCGGCTAGAGAGTCCACATGCCGAGCGAGAACTCGGCGATAACGACAGAAAAGAGGAACGAGGCCACGATGGCCGTCACGCCGACCGGGATGATCTTCCACCCGATTTGGCGCAAGAGGGGAGCGTCTTTGCCGATAGACAGCCCTGCCATGACGAGGACTACCGTACACAGGGAGAGGTAGTCAACGCTGCCGACCCAGTCGTGCATGACGCCGGTCAGGGGCGACCATGGCGAGGAGATGGCTGTGCCCAGAGTCGTGACCCAGATGATGGTGGAAATAGGTTTAAACGCCTTGTGCAGGAGCATGCTCAGCGCCACTAGCGCGTCCATCGTGAGGTATCCCCAGAGGTACTTGATGTCCCATCCGCCGGTTTCGATGGTGGCCGTAAAAAGCCCCAGCGCGTTGATGATGGCGAAAGAGGTCCACAGCGGAACCGAAACCGGACGCATATTGGCGCTGATCTTCTCGCGCAGGGCCCGGTTGGCTTCGCCTTCTTCCGCACTGACGACGGCGTCTGCCTGCTTGCCGCGCGTAAGGAAGTGGTAGAACTTGTCGGCGAGCGGGAGGGCGATGAACACGCCCACGTACACGCCGCCGACGGTGGTGATGAGGTTGGATACCGCGGCTAGACCGGACACGGTGGCTGCAGCGTCCGGGTAGATGTCGACGATGGAGGCGATTCCCGCCGCCATCATTGACCCAGAGCCCACGCCCACGCCCATCGCCAAGGCGCCTGGGTCGAAGATGTCGAGGCTGGCCACCAAAGAGGTCAGGAAGGAAATGATGACTGCGCCGAAGAGTGTGCCAAAGACGTACATGGCCAAAACGCCGCGATACTGATCGGAATCTGGGCCGTACTTCTCGTTGACCATCGCGAACGCAGGCTCGCGGTCGAGGGAGAAAGTGGCGCCAATGGTCGCCGGCCCCATCTTCAAAGCCACGGCCAGCGGCAACGCCAGCACGATGGTCCCGAGAAAGTGGCCTACCTCTTGGAGCAAAAGCGCTGGGCCTGCTTGCAAAATGGTGCGCAGCTCCGGCCCGATGTTGAAACTGAGCCTGGCGACGAGGAAGAGGACGAAAAGGCCCAGCAGGGCATTGGCGGTGCGCTGGACAAATACGGGGACGGGCTTGACCTTCTGCATCGAGATTAGTGCGCCCAAGATGAGGCCCCAGACCATGGGGAAGATGCTGATCGTCGCGGGACCAACCGGAATAGTGACCTTGCCGATGATCGAGGCCACAACCGCAATAAGCACCGACAGGACAACCAAAGGCAGAATCTGGTGCTTTCCGGCCCTATCGATCGGCGCGGCGGCTGTCCCTGTGTGCGGGCGGTGAGTGATGGACATTAGAGGTTCCGTTCTTGGAGAAGGGCGGCGTCGGCAAGAATCTGCTGGCGGCGATGGGGGTTGGAGGCGACATCCTCGGCTATCCACGCCATGGCGAGGGCGGAATCGAACATGAGGTCATAAGCGGCGTCGGTGTCGGCGGCTTGGGTAAAGGCGGCAGAGTGGAGGCTCTCGTGCGCTCCGCTCACTCCGACAAAAGGATGCAGGGAGGGGAAGCGCTGCGAGACGTTGCCCATATCAGTCGACGCGGCATTAACACCGAGCGATCCGTTGAGCGGGCGGCCCAGCACAGACATGGCCTCGTTCCAGGCGGTGCCCAGCGTCGTGTTCTGCAGCAGTGGCTCATACAAAGGCTCTAGCTCGACGGTGTCCATCGTGCACTGCGCCGCATGGGCCCCGGCCTCAAGACAAGCGACGATGCGTTCGCGCAAAGTGGTCCACCCTTCGAGGGTTACAGCCCGGCATTCCCAGTCCACTACGGCGCGCTCGGGGATGATGTTTGTTTCGACCCCTGCCTCGCGGGTGATAAGGGCAAAGCGATGCCCATCCTCGACCTGCTGGCGCAGCATCCCCGCCGCAACCTGAGCGATGATCGCCGCATCTGAGGCATTGAGCCCGCGATGCGGGAAGCCGGCCGCGTGCGCGGCGCGCCCGTGGAAAGTGGTCTGAAAGCGCCCGACGGCTTGGGAGGTGGAGCCTAAGACATCATAGGTCCCGACGTCGGGGCCGGGGTGCGTCATCATCGCTAGATGGGTGCCGACAAAGGCTCCGTTGTCGAGCATGATCTGTTTGCCTGCACCATGCTCCTCGGCCGGGGTGCCGATGAGGTGCAGCGTGATATCGAGTTCATCTACCAGCCCTCGCAAGGCCAGGCCGGCACCGAGGGAGGCGCCCGCGATGATGTTGTGCCCGCAGGCGTGACCGATGCCCTCCAAGGAGTCATACTCCAGGCACAGTGTGACGACGAGAGAACCGCTACCTGCGGTGGCGCGGAAGGCGGTATCAAGTCCGGCGAAGGGAGCTTCGACGCGGAATCCGGCTTCGGCAAGCACTGCAGCTAGCTTCTTGGCGCTGTTAAATTCCTGGAAGGAAGTTTCCGGCTCCGCATGGATGCTGCGAGCGGTAGCGAGCACCGTCTCGGCCTGTTGGGAGAGGGATTCGGCGATGCGGCGCTTGCGTTGGTCGGGGTGCGCGAGCGCCGCGGAAAAATCATGCATCGAGGTTCCTTGTTTCTTACTAGCTGGAGAGTCGTCAAAAACAAGCTAAGTATAGGAGCCACGACCGCCGAATCCGAACCCATTTCTGTAAATTGACTGAAAAGGGGGTTATACCGCTGCCAGCACCGGCCCGTGTGCCTCGATTCGGAAGTCGGGATGATGAAGTGCGGTGTCCTCACCCAGCGCCAACGCGGTAGCGAGCTTGCGCACCGCAGGAGAGAGCTTGAACCCGTGGCCAGAGAAGCCAGCCGTAACAACGACGTTGCCCACGCGGTCGATGATGGGTGTCTTATCCGCGGTGTAGGTATCGAAGTGCACCGAGTAGCGGTTAGGCTCCGCATCGACGCCGGGGAATAGCCCGGCGACTTGGCGTCCAAAGGCAGAGACTGCGTCTCTTTCAAGGCGCAAGTCTGCGTCCTCGACGCGTTCGGTGTCGGGTCCGCCCCACAGGTCGAGTCCGGAAATCTTGACGGAATACCCGTCGACGCAGGGTGCGCCGAAGACGTGGAAATCATCCTTGTCCCAGATGAAGTAGGGGAGCCGGTCAGGCTGGAAGAGCTGGAGGTCCTTGGGCAGGAACCAGGTGAGAGCCAGCTTTCGTACCTCCAGCAGCGGCGTGAGCTGCGGCAGCACTAACTCGGTCCATGCGCCGGCGGAAACGATGACGGAGTCAGCATTGATGGTGCGCTGGGAGGTGGTCACCGTGACGCCGCTGCCCGTGTCTTCGAAGGCGAGGACTTCCTCGTGTTCGTAGATGGTTGCACCGTTAGCACGAGCTTGTTCCAAGGCGGAAAGGACCGCCAGCTCGGGGCGCAGCGCCCCGCCCAGCTTGTCGACGACGCCTTCTTCCGTATCCTTGAAATCCATGGCAGGGAAGCGCTCGCGAAGATCCGCGGCGCTGAGGTGCTCGTGAGGCAGCCCCCAATCCTTGATGGACTGCAGCATCATCTGGAAAGGCGCATTGGACTCCTCGCCAATGGAGATGACTCCGAAGTTGAGGAAGAGCTGACGGCCAGAGGCGGCGGCGAGCTCTTGCCACAAGTTGCGCGCTTCTTTGAGAATGGGAACGTACTTGGTTCCTTCTTGGTAAGCCGCTCGGAACAGGCGCGATTCACCGGTGAAGGCGCCGTATCCGTGAACGAGGCCGAATTGTTCGATGCCGACGGCTTCGACGTCGGCGTGCTGGGAGAGCTGCCATAATGACATGGAGCCCATGGTGCCCAGCCCGATGACGACGACTTTTTTGCTGCTCATGAGTGAGATTTCTTCTTTCTTAATGATGATAGTGGTGTTATTTGATGGCCGGTTCGTCCCAGAGAAGAAGGTTCTGGCCGAGGCCCTTGGCGTGGGCGTTGTCGTAGACCTCGGTTGCCCAGGCGACGTCCTCGACGGGCATGCCGCCTACCGAGGAGAGGATGCTCTCATCCTCGTTGCGGCGCGCCGGGGTGCGCCCGGCGGAGATGTCACCAATCTGGTCGAAGTTGGAGGCGTCTAGCTGGCCTTTCTCCACGAGTCCGTTCCAGTGGCAGCCGGGAATACCGAGGATCTGATAGGCCTCGTCGCCGTATTCCTCGGCCCAGGCATCGTAGAGTCCGTGGTAGTCAAGCACGAGACGGGTGTTGTCTTCGCCTAAGAAGTCGTCGTCGAAGCGCGCGGCAGCGGGCAGGAGCAGGAGCGCGCCGGGCTTGATGTCTTCTTTCTTGAAGTAAGGAAAGGCGGAGGAGCCGGCGGCGTCGGTTGTCGTGGCTGCGATGACGATGTCGCTGTCCCGGGTGGCCTCGGCGTCGGTTTCCAGGCGATAGACCTCGGCGACGGAGGGGATAGGTCTGGGTTACCCATTCGATAAATGAGTCGGTGCTGCCCTGACTGCGCCCCTTGACCTTGATGGGCTTGATCCCCGGCCTCAGAGCAATGACTGCCTCGACGAGGGGGCGGCGCATGACTCTGGGGCCGATGACGCCCAGGCTGGTGGCGTCTTCCTTGGCACAGTGCTTGACTCCCACTCCGGGCACGGCGTCGGTGCGATAGGCTGAAAGCAGGTTGCCGGACATGATTGCCAGCGGAACGCCGGTGTCGGTGTCATTCAGCGTGGATGTGTGGATGGAGGGGGGAGCCCCTTCTTGCGGTTTTCGGCGTTGAAGCCGTACCACTTGACTCCGGTATTGCGGAAGCGGCCGCCCAAGTAGGCGGGCATGGCCATGAAGCGGCGGTCGGGGCCGTCGGTAGGCATGGAGTCGAAGCGTGGCTGCGCGGGGAAGCTCATCATTGCGCCGTGCGAGTTCGCGTTCTGACCGGCCATGCGGTAGTCCTCGTCGGCGAGGAGCACGAGGGTTTCATCCATGACGTCGATGCAGCGGGCGATATCGGTTACCCCGGCCTCGATCATGTCCGGCTCGGAAAGGTAGAGAAACTCTATGCGAGTCGAGGCCTGCTCGGGGGTCTGAGACATTGGAAAATACTCCTTGTAGAAAATGGGTTAGGCGTTTGCGGTGCGGGTGTCGTAGGCGCTTTCGTGATGCTCTGCCAGGTCGATGCCCGCGAATTCGTCTTCGTCGCTGATGCGCAGCTCCATGAACTGGCTCATCATCTTGAGGATGAGCCACGAGACTCCGAAAGCGAATACCAGGGTGACGATGATGGCAGCCGGCTCGCGCCACAGCAGCGACAGTTCGCCGCCGCGGAAGACTCCCGCGAACCCGGCTGGGGCGGCGGGGTTGCCAAGGAACATTTCGTATATTGCTCCGGCGATGCCGGCCATGCCGTGAACCGCGAAGACGTCGAGTGAATCATCGAGGGCGTGACGACGCTTGAGGGAGATTCCCCACGCGGCGACGATAGCGCCGAAGATGCCCATGGCCATCGCCCCTAGGGGAGAGACCGCGTCTGCGGAAGGCGTAATGGCGACGAGTCCGCCGAGCACACCGGTACAAAATCCCAGCAGCGTGGGCTTCTTGCTGGTAATCCACTCGTAGACCATGAAGGCGAAGGCGCCCATAGAGGCGGCGATGACGCTGGTCATGACGACATAGGTAGCGAGGAGGTTTGCGCCACCTGCGTGCCGCCATTGAATCCGAACCAGCCGGCGATGATGATGCCCAGGCCGATGAGGACAAGCGGCAGGCTGTGCGGGCGAGTCATCGAGGTCGAGCTGCGTCGACCGAGTATGACAGCAAGTGCCAGTCCCGTTGCGCCGGCATTCATGTGCACGGCGGTGCCGCCGGTGAAGTCGTGGAATCCGAGGACATCGCGCATCCAGCCGCCGACGTAGCCGGTCTCGAGGTCAGAGATGGCAAATACCCAGTGCGCCAGCGGCGCGTAGACGAACGTGAGCCAGAAGAATCCGAAAATCAGAAAGGCACTGATTTTCATGCGGCCGGCAGCGCCCGAGGAGGTCAGGGCTAGAGAGATTGCGGCGAAGAAGATGTAGAAGGCTGCCCACAAGGTGGAGCGGGCGCCGTCATCTTCCATGAGGTTGGCAAATCCGAGGTACTCCAGGGGGTTGCCAATGATACCTAGTCCGCCAAGTGAATCGCCGACGACGAGCCATGACCATCATGAACATATTAAGAACTTGCTTTTGTCCGAGCATTCCGCCGTAGAGGAGGGCCAGGCCCGGGAATATCAGAGAGACAAGTGCGAATGCGCTGAGCACCCACGCGACGTCTGCTGCTTCCATTCGCATCTCCCGTCTTTTGAAGGTGTGGTGGACGCCAAAGAGAAATAAGTACCTACTGCCAAATAGATAAACCGGCTGGGTTATTTCTTTCAAGCAATAGTTATGGTGGTGTCACACCCCCGCGGGGTCTAGAAAGTAGTGTTAAGCAGCGGATTTAGGGGAAACCGGCGGCTATAAGAGTGGTAGAAAACAACGAAACCGCGCCTGCCCGCCAAAAAGGCGGACAAGCGCGGTAAGCGCGAAGAGAGGCTACTTCAGGCCGTCGATGATGGCGTTGAACTTCGCCACCGGACGCATGACCTGGGTGGTCTTGGCGTCATCGACCCAGTAGTAACCGCCGAGATCGGCGGGGGAACCCTGTACGTCGAGAAGGCCTTGGGCGATCTCCTCGGCAGCGGAGCTCAGCTCCTGCGCGAGGCGCTGGAAGGTCGCTGAAAGGGCGGCATCCTCGGTCTGCTGAGCGAGCTCCTCGGCCCAGTAGGTGGCCAGGAAGAAGTGCGAGCCGCGGTTGTCGATCTCGCCGACCTTGCGCGAAGGAGACTTGCCCTCGTTGAGCAGCTTCTCGGTGGCCTTATCGAGGGCCGCAGCCAGCACGCCTGCCTTCTGGTTGCCGTGAGCGTGCAGCTCGTGGCGGAAGGACTCCGCAAGCGCGAGGAACTCACCGAGCGAGTCCCAGCGCAAGTGGTTCTCCTCTTCCACCTGCTGCACGTGCTTCGGGGCGGAGCCGCCGGCTCCGGTCTCGAAGAGGCCGCCCCCGGCCATGAGCGGAACCACGGAAAGCATCTTTGCCGAGGTGCCCAGCTCGAGGATGGGGAAAAGGTCGGTGTTGTAGTCACGCAGCACGTTGCCGGTCACGGAGATGGTGTCCTCGCCGCGGCGGATACGCTCGACGGAGGTCTTGGTGGCCTCGATAGGCGAGGCGATGGTGATGTCAAGACCCGCGGTGTCGTGGTCACCCAGGTACTTTTTCACGAGGGTGATGAGCTGCGCATCGTGTCCGCGGGTGGGGTCGAGCCAGAAGATGGCGGGCATGCCGGAAATGCGCGAGCGCGTCACGGCCAGCTTGACCCAGTCCTGGATGGGGGCATCCTTGGTCTGGCAGGCGCGCCAGATATCGCCAGCCTCGACCTCGTGGGAGATAAGTGCCTCGCCGGCCTTGTTGACAACGGTGACGGTGCCGGCGGCCGGAATCTTGAAGGTCTTGTTGTGGGAGCCGTACTCCTCGGCCTTCTGCGCCATGAGACCGACGTTGGGCACGGTGCCCATCGTGGTGGGGTCAAACTGGCCGTGTGCCTTGCAATCCTCGATGACAGCCTGGTACACGCCTGCGTAGGAGGAATCCGGAATGACGGCAAGGGTGTCCTGCTCTTCGTCGTTCTTGTTCCACATGTGCCCGGAGGTGCGGATCATGGCGGGCATGGAGGCGTCGATGATGACGTCGGAGGGGACGTGGAGGTTCGTGATGCCCTTGGAGGAGTTGACCATGGCCAGGTCAGGGCCTGCGGCCAGAGCCGCTTCGAAAGCTGCCTTGATTTCAGCGCCATTGTCCAGCGCGTCGAGGCCGGCGTAGATGGCGCCGAGGCCGTTCTCGCCGTTAAGGCCGGCGGCCAGCAACTCATCGCCGTACTTGGCAAAGACATCAGCGAAGTAGGCGCGCACGACATGGCCGAACATGATCGGGTCGGAGACCTTCATCATGGTGGCCTTCAGGTGTGCGGAGAAGAGCACGCCCTCCTCCTTGGCGCGCTTGACCTGCTGCGCCAGGAACTCGTCGAGGGCTCGCGCGGACATGAAGGTGCCGTCGATGACCTCGCCCTTGAGCACGTCGAGGCCGTCGAGGAGGATGGTCTCGGTGCCGTCAGCGGCGGTGAGCTTGATGGTCAGCGTGTCGGCCTCGGGCATCACCACGGACTTTTCGTTGTGGCGGAAGTCGCCGTGATCCATGGTGGTGACGTTGGTCTTGGAATCGGCGGACCAAGCACCCATGCGGTGCGGGTGCTTCTTCACGAAGTTCTTCACTGCCTGGGGTGCGCGGCGATCGGAGTTGCCCTCGCGCAGGACGGGGTTGACCGCGGAGCCCTTGATGGCGTCATAGCGCGCGGCGATTTCTTCTTCCTCGGGCGTGGCGGGGCTGTCCGGGTACTCCGGCAGATCGTAGCCATCAGCTTGCAGCTCGGCGATGGCCTTCTTGAGCTGGACCAGAGAGGCCGAGATGTTAGGAAGCTTGATGATGTTTGCTTCCGGGGTCTTGGCCAAGGCACCGAGTTGGGAAAGGGCGTCATCGATCTTCTGGTCCTCGCGCAGGCGCTCCGGGAACTGGGAGATGATGCGGGCCGCCAGCGAGATATCGCTGGTTTCGACGTCGATGTCGGCGGTTGAGGCGAAGGCTTCGACGATGGGCTTAAAAGAGTACGTCGCGAGCAGCGGCGCCTCATCGGTACGGGTCCAGATAATCTTCGACATAATTCTCCTAGCGGTTCTCAAGAAATGTTCAGTTGATAAGGATACCTACTTAGTGATCGGCGCGTGGGATATTTAGCCCTCGGCCGCCCCGCGCTTCCAATAGCCCATGAAAGAGACCTGGGAGCGGGGGATTCCTGCGCCACGTACCAGCATCCGGCGCATATGCTTGACGACGCCGCTTTCCCCCGCAATCCACCAGTACGCGCCGCCGCTCGTGCGGGGATCAATCTCCTCGCCTGAGGAGGAGAAGGCTGGGGTTTCCCAGAGGATGTCAGGATCGGGCGCGTCCTCCGTTTCTGGCGCTGGGGAGGGCAGGCCGCGGTGGCGGGAGAGGACTTCGATAAGCAAGGCCCCGAGCTGCGCATCCTCGCGCGGCAGCCACTCGATACTCACTCCGGGCGGCGCGTTGACCTCCTGGCGATCAGCCGCGGTGGGAACCTCGATGTGAATTGTGCCGGTGAGGGTTTTAGGCCACTCATCGACGATGCGGGCGAGCGCGGGCAGGGCAGTCTCGTCGCCAAAGAGGTGAACCTCGTTTGCGTCGGCGGGTTGGAACTCGATGCCGGGGCCGGATTCATCGTCGGCGCTGGGCGCGACCACGTAGATGTCATCGCCGGGGGTGGCACTCGAGGCCCAGGTGCAGGCGGGGCCGGCTTGACCGGGGGCGGTGTGGAGGATAAAGTCGACGGTGAGGATGCCGGTGTCGCGGTCGAGCTCGCGCACCGAATAGGTCCGCATTGCCCCGCGGGTGGCGGGATCGAGGCTTTGCCAGACCTCGAACCAATTCTCCTGCGTGTCGGTGGGGAACTCCACGAGCCCGGAAGGACCGGGGAAAATCAGCTTGATGCGCAGATCGTGAATGTGGCCTCGCGGGCCCATGTACTTAAGGCCGCTCAAGCGCACGCGCTGGAAGTTGGGGGACAGGCGCTGCGTGGAGACGACGGTGGCGCGGAAGGGATGATAAGGCATAAGTGCTCCTTAGAGAACGTGGTGGTGGCCGATGGGCATGACTGCGGGCAAGCCGGAGACGGGATCGTCGATGATGAGGGAATCCACGCCGAATACGTGGCGCACCGTCTCGGAGGTGATGACCTCGCGCGGGCTGCCTTGGGCGTAGATTTTGCCGTCCGCTACGGCGATGAGCTCGTCGGAATAGCGCGCGGCCAGGTTGAGATCGTGGAGGACCATGGCGATGGTCGTCCCATGTTGTGCGTTGAGGTCGGTGAGGAGATCGAGGACTTCGAGTTGGTGCTTGATGTCGAGGTAGGTGGTGGGCTCGTCGAGAAGCAAAATATCTGTGCGTTGCGCGAGCGCCATGGCGATCCATACCCGCTGGCGCTGGCCGCCGGAGAGCTCGTCGATGGAGCGCTCGGCCAGCTCGAAGGTGCCAGTTGTGCGCATCGATTCCTCCACTATTTCGTAGTCCTCGGTGCTCCACCTCCCCAGCATGCCTTGGTGCGGGGTGCGCCCCCGCCCGACGAGGTCGGCCACGACGATGCCGTCGGGAGCTATCGGTGATTGCGGCAGAAGGCCCAGAGACTTGGCTAGCTCCTTGGTGCGGATCTCCGCGATAGCCTTGCCGTCCAAGAGGATCTCTCCGCCGCGCGGCTTGAGCAGGCGCGAGAGGGAGCGCAAAAGCGTGGACTTGCCGCAGCCGTTGGGTCCCACGATGGAGGTGACCTTGCCGGGGGCGATGTCGACGCTCAAGTCGGTGATGATGTCGGAATCGGCGTATCCCAGGGAAATGCCGCGGGCGGCTAGTTGTCTTTGCATGGTTGCTCCTTAACGGTTGGTGCGGGTGAGCAAATAGATAAGGAAGGGTGCGCCGAGCACGCCGGTTATCACGCCGACGGGGTAGCGGGTGCCGAAGAAGTACTGGCCAGCGAGGTCACCCGCCAACACGAGGATGGCGCCCACGGCCGCAGCCGGGGCGAGCAGCGCGGGCCCGGGCCTGAAGAGCCGGGCGGCAATCGGCCCTGACATGAAAGCGACGAAGGCGATGGGCCCCGTCGCCGCCGTGGCCACGGCGATGAGGAGGACGGCTCCCACGATGGTGGCAATGCGAACGAGGTTCACGCGCAGTCCAAAGCCGGTTGCCAGGTCGTCGCCCAGGCGCAGCACAGAAAGCTGGTTGCCGGCGAGAATCATCAGCGGGGCTATGACGGCCACGGTGGCAAGCAGCGGGAGGGTACGCTCCCACGACATCGTGTTGAGGGAACCCGTAATCCAGCGCGTGGCTGTGGGCAGGTCCCAGGACGCAGCCTTGGAGAGCACGAAGTTGGTCCATGCCTGCAAGATGGCCGCTATGCCGATGCCGATGAGGATAAGGCGCGTGCCGGTGAACCCGGACTTGAGCGACAGCAGGTAGATGAGAGCCGCGATGATCAGCGAGGCGGCCAAGGAGAACAGGGAAACGGTGGTCTGGGAGACGTTGAAGAAGATGATGGCCGTGATGCCGGCGGCCGAGGCACCAGAGGAGATGCCGATGATGTCCGGCGAGGCCAGCTGATTGCGCAGCATCGTCTGAAAGGTCACGCCCGCCATGCCGAAGGCCACCCCCGCCGCGACGGCGGCGGTCGCCCGCGGCAGACGCAGATCTCCGACCGTAAAGGAGGCGCCAGGCACGGTCTCGCCGGCGATGACGCGCAGGACCTTGCCTGGCCCGTAGAAGGTCTCGCCGAACATGAGGTTGGCCAGCCACAGCGCCACCACAAGCAGGATGAGTGCGCACAGACGCCAGGCATAGGAGCGGGCGCGGGCGCGCTGGGCTTGCTTGATAGTTGTCATCACAGTTCACGCACCTTGGTCCGGCGCACGATCCAGATGAATAAAGGTGCGCCAATAAGCGGGGTGAGAATGCCGACCGCCACCTCGGAGGGGCGGGCGACCACGCGGCCGAGAGTATCCGCGCTGACCAACAGCAGGGCCCCGGCGAGAGCGGTGGCAGGCAACAGCCAGCGATGATCAGTGCCCAGCAACAGGCGCATGACGTGGGGAACGATGAGGCCGACGAAGGCGATGGGCCCAGCTAGGGCCGTGGCCGTTCCGCACAAGATGACTGCGCCCACTGCGGAGAGCACACGGGTGCGCAGGACGTTGATGCCGAGTCCGGTGGCGACGTCGTCGCCAAGCGCGAGGGCATTGAGCCCAGTCGAGCACGCCAGGACGATGAGGGTTCCCAGCACCAGCAAGGGCGCGGCCATGCCGATGAGATCCCACTGCGCGCCGCCGACCGAGCCTATCTGCCAGAAGCGAAACTCATCCATGACATCGGCGCGCGGCAAAAGGACGGCGCTGACCAGGCTAGAGCACGCGGCTGCGGTGGCTGCGCCGGCGAGGGCTAACTTGAGCGGCGTGGCGCCGCCGCGACCGAGCGAGCCGACGAAGTAGACAAATACGGCGGCTGCGAAGGAACCGACGATAGCTGCGATCATGGTCGGAACCGGACGCGAGAGCCCGAAGAAGGCGATGCCCACGACCACGGCCAGCGAGGCGCCAGAGAGCACCCCGAAGATTCCGGGATCCGCCAAAGGGTTGCGCGTCATTGCCTGGAACGTGGTGCCAGCCAGAGCTAGAGCGGCGCCCACGAATATGGCCAGGACCGTGCGCGGTACCCGCAGGTAGGCGGCGGCCTCGCCGGCGCTGGCGGTGGAGCCCCCCAGTGCGGAGACGGCATCGGATACAGATATTGTGCGGACGCCACACATGACCGAAGCCACCATCGCACAGGCGATGGCGGCCACAAGCCCGCACACAATGGCAGTCTTTTTAATATTCACAACGAGGCTTTAAGCCTTCAGGCCCTCATTGAGCGCTGCGAAGTAACGGTCGATGCCCCACGGGATAGACAGCGGGGACTGGTTGGCCGAGGCACCGAGGGGGCCATCATCGAGGAAAGCAACGTTGCCCTTTTCGACGGCGGGGATCTTCGACTTCAGCGGATCTTTCTGCAGCTCCTCGATCATCTTTTGATCGTCGGCTGCGTTGCCGGAGGAATAGGCCACGATGAGATCGACGTCCTGGAAGTCCTCGGGCTTTTCGGCAGAGACTTCGACCCAGAACTGATCGGAGGTACGCGAGCTTTCCTCGACGATCTTCGGAACTCCCGTACCGTGGTCAGCGAGGAAGCCCATGCGGGGATCGCCGGTGGTGTAGAAGCCGATCTTGGAGTTATCCGTGCCGCCGCCGAAGGCGGTGAACAGGACCTTCTTGCCCTCCAGGTTGGGGTACTTCTGCAGTGCCTGCTCGGTTTGATCGTTGAGATCTGCGATGAGCTGCTCGCCCTCCGCCTGCTTGCCGATGGCCCGCGAGTTGAGCTTGATCATATCCTCCAAGGAGGTCTCCCAGGGCAGTTCGGGGTAGGCCACGACGGGTGCGATCTTGGACAGGGTGTCGTAGTCCTCCTTCGTGATGCCTGAGTAGGAGGCCAGGATGACATCCGGCTTGGTGTCTGCGACCTGCTCGTAAGGGATGCCGTCAGTCTCGTCGAAGAGGACGGGAGTCTGTGCACCCAGCTCCTTGAGCTTGTCCTCGGTCCAGGGCAGGACTCCGTTGTCGTCATCATCTCCCCAGGTGGTCTTGGACATGCCTACGGGAACAACGCCCAGGGCGAGGGGAACCTCGTGGTTGGCCCAGCCCACGGAGGCTACGCGCTCGGGAGCCTTCTCGATGGTGGTTTCGCCGAAGGCGTTGGGAATGGTGACGGGGAACTGCTCGGTGCTCTCAGCGTTCCCGTTGTCCCCGGTACCATTGGAGGCGGCAGAGGACGTGGTTTGGCCTTCGCCGCTGTCATCCGCGGAACACGCGGCGAGACTGAGGCCGAGGGAGCCGGCCAGTAGGGCGGCGGTCACCGCGCGGGAGAGATGCATTATGGTCCTCCTGTAAAGGGATTTAGGTTAGCCTATCGCAAACTCAAATCATGTTACCAAACCTGACGCTGTGCGCAAGAACCTCTTTTGCGAGGAAGATCACCGATCCCCCGGGCCGGCCAGGATTTTCACTAACTGCCAGCGTGGCCGTGCTTAACAAGGCGCTGGACTGTAAGGTGGCTGCTCGTGAAAATCATCGATGAGCAGACCCCGCAATCTGCACAGGAGGCCCACGCCAGCAAGAGGATCCACGTGCGCAGGAAACAGCTGCCTCGCCAGACCGAAATCACGCCGGGGCGGCGCACCATCGTCATGCTGGCCATGGCGCTGGGCGCCTTCGCCATCGGCACGACCGAGTTCGTCTCGATGGGCCTTCTCCCGCTCATTGCCGCCGACTTCGGAATCTCCGAGGACCACGCCTCGACCCTTATCGCCATCTACGCGCTCGGCGTGGTGGTGGGAGCACCGCTTATCGCGGCTTTCACGGGAAAGCTTCCCCGCCGCCGCCTCATCTTGTTGCTCATTGCCTTTCTCGTCGTGGGCAACCTGCTCTCGGTCTTGGCGCCCAATTACGCAGTCCTCATGGCGGCGCGGTTCATCGCTGGTCTCCCACATGGTGCTTACTTCTCCGTTGCTAACCTCTCGGCGGCCTCGATGTCGCCCCCGGGCCAGCGCGGACGCGCCATGGCCTTCGTCGGCATGGGGCTTGCGGTGGCCACGGTCATCGGCGTTCCGGCCGCTCAGGCGCTCGGCTCGGCCTTGGGCTGGCATGCGGCCTACGTGCTGGTGGTTCTCTTAGGCGCCACGACCGCCACGCTGCTGTTCTTCCTCATGCCGCACATGACGGAAATGCCTTCCACGGATATCTCCACCGAGTTCAAGGCCTTTAAGAACTCGCAGGTGTGGCTGACCGTCATCATGGGCGTCGTCGGCTTCGGCGGCATGTTCTCCGTCTATACCTACATTTCTTGGACCATGACGGAGGTTGCCGGCCTGAGCTCGAATCTCATCTGGGCGGTGCTGATGGTCTACGGCATCGGCATGACTGTGGGCAATACCTTCGGTGGCTGGCTCGCTGACCGCAACCTCGAGTTTGGAATTATCTTCGCGTTGGGAATGCTTGTAGTAGCGCTGGTGTGTTTTTACTTCTTCTCTTCCAGCGCCATCCTGGGTTCTATCTTCTTCGGCATCGTTGCCTTCTTCGGCTCCACGTTGGTGCCCTCCCTGCAGCTGCGGCTCGTGCAAGTAGCCGGGGACGCGCAGACACTAGCCTCCGCACTCAATCAATCCGCCCTCAACATCGCGAACGCCTCCGGCGCCGCGATTGGTGGCATCGTGGTCGGCGCAGGCTTGGGATACTCCGCCCCAGCGGTGGCGGGTGCCGGCCTCGCCGCCGCCGCCTGCCTGGTCTGGGGCGTTACGCAGTGGGATAAGAAGCGCCTGGCCCGCCGGGCATAGGCCGCGTGTCTGGCGCGGTGGTTATGCTTGAGCGCATGACTTTTTGCATCGCCACCGTCAACGTCAACGGCATTCGTGCCGCCTGCAAGCAGCGCAACGAAGATAACCCGGGCATGAACGCCTGGCTGGAGAACACTGCCGCGGACGTCGTTTTGCTCCAGGAGGTCCGCGCTAACCCAAAGGAGACCGAAAAAGCGCTGGCGCCCTCCCTGGACCGGGGCTGGAACCTCGTCCAAGCAGAAGCTGCGGCCAAGGGGCGCGCGGGAGTGGCTATCCTCTCGCGCACCCCCTTGGAGGATGTGGAGACTGGTTTCGGGGACTTCACTGATTCCGGGCGCTGGCTGGCGGCCACCACCGCGGGGATTCGGGTGGCCTCGCTCTACCTGCCTTCGGGGGACGTCGGGAGTCCCAAACTGGATGAGAAGTACACTTTCCTTGATCAGTTCGCCGGGGTCTTGGACAGGGCCGCGGAGGCCTACCCGGAGATGGTCATCGGCGGGGACTGGAATATCTGCCACCGCGCCCAGGACCTGAAGAACAATAAGCCCAATGAGAAGAAGGCCGGGCACCTGCCGGAGGAGCGGGCCTTCATGGATCATGTCTTCGGGTCTTTTCCTGATGCCGCCCCGCAGGAGAAGAAGGGCCTCGGCAATTACCTCGGGGTGGTGAACTATTCGGCGCGCACCACGTGGGAGGCGGCGCGTAATCCGCAGTGGTTCGATGTGGCTCGACGTTTGCAGCCTGAGGCAAAGGGGCCCTATACGTGGTGGACCTACCGCGGACAGGCTTTTAACAATGACGCGGGTTGGCGCATTGACTACCAGGCAGCCACCCGTGCCATGCTTGACCGGGCTCAGCGCGCCTGGGTAGACAGGGCGCCCACGGTGGAGCAACGTTGGTCAGACCATTCTCCGCTCGTAGTCGAATACAGCTAAGACCTATAGTGGTAGAGTAAATCCGTCTTTAATTCTAATCTGCACTGGAGAAGCTCATGACCCGCGCGCTCATTTACTTGGTCCTCGGCGCTGTTTTGCTCGCCCTGGGTATTTGGTGGTGGACCGTTATTGGCCCATCATTCGCCTTCTTGGCACCGATCATTTTGCAGGGTATCGGCGGAGCCTTCATCGTGAGCGCTTTCGCCGTATTCTTGGACGTTCGTAATCCAACGTCCCGCAAGCTCTAAACTAGAGCGCGGCGCCTGAATAGAGGGGGGAGTGGGGAAGTCTTTCCTGCTCCCTTTATCCGTATGTCTACACCACCCCTCCCCGGGCAGCGGGGAACATCTCAATGAGGACAATCATGACCGAGCACACTTCTTCTTTCTCTCGCGTACTTTCCGGCATCCAGCCCACCGCGGACTCCTATCACCTGGGTAACTTCCTCGGGGCCTTGAAGCAGTGGATAGACCTGCAAGATAGCTATGATGCTTTCTACTTCATCCCGGATCTGCATGCCATCACCGTGGCGCAGGATCCGGAGGAGTTGCGTCGGCGCACCATTGCGGGCGTGGCGCAGCTTATCGCCTTGGGTATTGACCCGGATAAGTCCACGCTCTTCGTGCAGTCGCACGTGCCTGCTCACACGGAGTTGACGTGGGTCCTGCAGTGCTTGACCGGTTTCGGTGAGGCCTCGCGGATGACGCAGTTCAAGGATAAGTCGGCCAAGCAGGGCTCGGATCGCACCACGGTGGGGCTGTTTACCTACCCCATGCTCATGGCGGCGGATATTCTGCTGTACTCGCCGCACTACGTGCCCGTGGGCGAGGATCAGCGCCAGCACCTCGAGCTCACTCGCAACCTGGCCGAGCGCTTCAACTCGCGCTTCGGGGAGACCTTCCGTGTGCCTGAGCCCTTCATTCCGGAGGGCTCGGCCAAGATCTACGATTTGCAGGATCCCACCTCCAAGATGTCTAAGTCGGGGGATAATCCCAAGGGCATTATCAACCTGCTGGACGCGCCCAAGACCTCGGCCAAGCGCATCAAGTCCGCCGTCACCGATGACCTAGGTGTGGTGGCCTTCGACAGGGAGAAGCAGCCGGGTGTGGCCAACTTGTTGGTCATTCAGTCCAAGTTGAGCGGGGAGAGCATCGATTCCCTGGTGGAGAAGTATCAGGGCAAGGGATACGGCCACCTCAAGGTCGACACCGCCGAGGCGCTCGAGGCTTTCACCACCCCGCTCAAGGCGCGATTCGATGAGCTGATGGCGGATCCCGCCGAGATTGAGAACATTTTGGCCAAGGGCGCCGCGCGCGCCCGCGAGGTGGCGGATCCCCTGGTCGATGAGGTCTATTCCAAGGTTGGCTTCCTCCCGCGTCGCCGTTAGTTTCAGTTTCCGGCGCTTGGCGATGTCGCCTCCCCATACCGCGCCACCCAAATGCGGCTAAGATGTGAGATAAGTTACAGAAAGGTGATGGCATGGCCACGACAACGCAGTCCGACGCATCCCGCAGCGACGAGTATGGGATTGAGCGCGCGCACGCCGATAAGCCGGGGCCGGTAGAAAAAGTGCGCGAGCGCTCGCCCTTCGTTGATCATCTCCTCCGCATGAATGACCGTTATAGCGGGGCAGGCGGCAACCAGTACGCGGCGGGAATCACCTATTACTCCGTGCTCGCTGTCTTTCCGCTGCTGATGATTGCGGTGGCCACGGCCGCCACGGTGCTTGCTGCACGCCCGGATCTCTTCGATCAGCTCCAGGGGCGTATCGCGGAGTCCGTGTCGGGCGAGCTGGGAGGGACGCTCAACCGGGTCCTGGAGACGGCCGTCGCCCAGCGTGGCGCCATGTTCGGCGTCGGCGGCCTGACCACCTTGTGGTCGGGGCTGGGCTGGATGGGCAACCTGCGCATTGGAATCTCCGCGATGTGGGGCATTGACCCAAATGACGGCGGCGGTTTTGTGCGCACCAAGATCTCCGATTTCCTAGGCCTAGTAGGGCTGCTTGTCGCCCTCGCCATTGCCTTCGGTGTGACGGTGGCTGGGACTTCCGGCCTGAGCACCCGGATTTTTGACCTCCTCGGCATTGAATCCTTCCCCGGCAGCGGCTGGGTGGTCTTTCTTATTGGGCTGGTGGCCGGGCTCATCGCCAACTTCCTCGTTGTCTGGTGGATGCTTGTATTCTTACCGCGCACGCGGGTTCCGCTGCGCTCTGGTCTCATCGGTGCGGTGATAGGTGCGGTGGCGCTCGAGATCCTCAAGCAGGCCTCGACGCTTATCATGTCCTCGGCTGCGGGCAACCCCGCCGGCGCAGTATTCGGCCCGGTCATCGTGCTGATGGTGGTGATGTACCTGCTGTGGCGCGTTGTCCTTTATGTCTCGGCGTGGACGGCAACCACAGAAGAATCCCTGGAGCTCGTGAAGCCACCCGTGCCAGAGCCAGCGGTCATCCGCGTGCGCAACGAGATTAAGAAGGGCCCGCCTGTGGGGCTAAGCGTAGGCGCGGGGGCGGCGCTTGGCGCGCTCGCAGCTGGCCTGCTCAGCCTGCGGGGGCGCAAGTAGGCGGGGTGCTTTCGGCGCTTTGTCGGGCGATGGCTCTAGAATGTCTGGCATGAGCCTCGATTCCCCTGCCGCAGACCTTTATACTCACTTTTCTCTCGACAGTCGTGATACCTGCCGCGAGCTGAGCATCCTTCTGGAAGCCAAGCAAGCGCAGCTCGGTTCTCTGGGGTTTTTAGGGGAGAGCGACGAGCTGGCCCAGGTTCGTACCGCCCAGCAGATTCTCTCCTCCCCGGAAAAGCGCGCCACCTATGATCAAGGAATCGATCAGGGCATGCAGCCCACGTGGTCCACGCTGAGCTTCTTGGCGCAGCACGGCGAATGGCCGGCTGCCAACCCGCAGCCGCAGAACACCATGTACGGTTCTTATGCGCCGACCTACGCGCAGGCAGGAGCTGCTCCTTCCTCTCCTTATGGAGATCCCCTGCAGCAAAACCACTTCACTAATCAGCCGGTTCCTCAGGCAGGCAGCGCCGAGGCGGCCGCACAGCGTCCCACTGGCGGAACGCGGTTTCTCATGGCCGTGGTGGATTTCTTCCTGGCCACCGCGGCGGCCTCACTGCTGACCGCGCCGCTCGCGGTGGTTTTCAATTCCGATGTCCTTGTGGTCGTCACTGGCCTAGTGATGGCGCTCTATGCCTTGGGCTTTGAGGTCCTAGCAGGCGGAAGCCCGGCCAAGCTGGCCATGGGCTACCGAGTCCGGGACATTGAGACCAAGCAGAAGCTGAGCGTCGCGCAGTCCGCGAAGCGTCAGTGGTGGCGCCTCATCAACGTGGTTCCTGGTATTGGCCAGGTCGTTGGCCTCATCGCGGGCATGGTGTATCTCGGCACGATCACCCCGGCCAAGGGCATGCGCGGCACGCACGACGAGATCGCTAACGCCGAAGTAGTGAAAAAGCCCCTCCAATAATCACGAGCAGGGCCACGAGTGCTGCCACCGCCCACCCGGCCCAGCCTTCGATGCCGCGCACGGAGGAATCCGCTCCCGCAGCCACGGCAGTAGGCGCGGGTGTGGGAGTAGGCGTTGGCGTAGCGGTGACGGTTGCGGGCGCTGAGGCGCGCTGCAGCGTGCCTACGCCTTGCCCGGGCTTGACCTTATAAGCCTCGTGGAGGAGGGTCTGCGCCTGTTCCCAGGGGCGGTAGCCGTGCTCGACAGTGGTGTCGAGAAGCACTGCCTGCAGCCTGCGGCCGTCGCGGTTGAGGGCGCCGACGAAGGTATGGTGGGCGTCGTCAGTAAAGCCGGTCTTGCCGCCGATTCCTTCCGGATCGTTGAGGTAGAGGTGGTTGTCATTCCACAACTCATAGCCAGGCATATCGCCCCAGCCGGGGAAATCAACGTGCTCGGTGCCCACGATGCGCGCGAAGGTCGGGTTCAAAAAAGCCGCCTGGTAGATGAGGGAAATGTCCTCGGCGGACGTCGACATTCCTGCGGCGTCAAGCCCTGAGTAGCTCGAGGCATGCGTGGAGCGCGTGCCCAGCTGGTGGGCCAAGGCGTTGACCTTATCCAAGGCCACCTCGTCGTCGCCGAGGGCTTGGGCCAAGGCATGGGCGGCATCGTTGCCGGAGGCCAAGAGGAGGCCGTCGAGCAGCTGCTCTACGGTGTAATTCCCACCAGGGCCGATGCCAACCGCGGAACCGTCCGCATCGGCGGATTCCTGGGTGACCTCCACCTTGCGGTTAAGGTCAAGCTCGTCGATGACGACGAGGGCCAAGAGCGCCTTGATGATGGAGGCCGGCCGGTAACGGCCGTTGGGATCTTTCATGGCGATGACCTCGCCGGTGTCGATGTCGGAGACCATCCATGCAGAGGCAACGACCTCCGGGCTGACCTCGAATCCGGCGGGAACGGTCACCCCGCAAGACTCCGCACTGTCCACCGCAGGCAGGGGAGTGGGGGCGGTGGCATTGGGGGCGAGACGCTCGGAGGTGGTCACCGGATCCTCCGGCACGAGGGCGTGCGGGCAGTTATCCGTATTCGGCGCCTCGGTACGGGTTGAGGTCTCGCTCGCGGGTGCGGGAAGCTCTTGGCCGGCGGCCACAGGCGCACTCAACGCGATCGCGAGAAGGGTCGTGAGGACAGTTTTCTTCATAGCATGACAGATCTTAGGCCCATGCCTACTATGGTCCATATGCATGACGCGCCTCTTATCAGCCCCGAGAATAAGGACTACTCTCCGGAAATTCTCGCGGGCCTGCCTAAAGTTGATATTGACGTAACTTTTGAACCGGCGCAGATGCCGACCACGCCGGAGGAATTGACCGCCGCCCTGCGCACCACGGTTGAGAATCTAGTCAAGGATAACGTGGTCTACGCCGAGATTCGCCTCGATCCGCAGTCCTATGGCTTCGGCGTCGAGGCGGCGCTCGAGGCCGCCGAATCCGCACTGGGTGTAGAGGGGATAGATGCCCGGCTGTTGCTGACCAGCGCGCCGCAGTCCGCCATCGCCCGCAAAGGATCGACGGTGGCCGGCTACGTCATCAGTGGTGAGCTCGATGAGCAGGTGGTGGCAGACCTGCGTGCTAACTTCGTTCCCTTCGTCGCCGATGTAGAAGGCGAGGACTTCCAAGCGGTCGCCGCCGCGGTCCAGGCAGGCGCCACCCGCCTGGCGCATGCCACGCAGCTTATCGACGACTTCGGTGCCGACCTCGACGGCATCCGCCCAGGAACGGTGTCCTGCTGGATTAGGGATCGCCACATCGCGCTGAGCTTCGATCCACTCCGCGAGGTCGCCGAGCTGCCCGATCATCCGCTTCCCCTGTTGCAGCAGCTGGGCTTTACCTGCGCTCTGAGCGCTGGTGCCGGCGATATCAATGAGACCTTTGTGGCCCTGACGCAGGCCTTTGGCTACGGGCTGGAGGAGTACTTTGATCTGACGATCAAGGCCATCGAGAACTCCTTTAGCTCCCAGGAGGAGCGTCAAGTGCTCATCGAGGAAGTCATCTTGCCCGCCTATGAGGAGCTTGCCCAGGGCGAGGAGGAGTGATGCGCAGGGGGGTCTTCGCCGCGGCTGGAATAGCTGCAGGTGTCGCAACAGGGTGGTGGGGATATAAACGCCACCGGCTGACGCGCGCCGTCGCACCGGAGTTGCGCTCCCCGTTTCTCTACCTTGACTCCGCGTTCATCCCCGGATGCGTGGTGGCCCCACTAAGCGTGCTCATTCGCTCCGTGAATCTGGCACGGGCGATGCGGCAGCCCGTCGAAGTAAAGGAGATTGCCGGCGAGTGTGAAGGCCATGACTTCCACGTGCGCATACTTCGCCCGCCTGCAGCTCAAGTACCGGCCCCGGCGGTGCTGTGGATGCACGGCGGCGGTCACTTGATTGGTAGTCCCGCCTTCTACGATCCCCAGAACTCCGAGCTGGCAGCGACGCTGGGCGCGGTGGTCATCTCCCCGTACTATCCCAAGTCCACGCAAGCGCTCTTTCCCGCAGGCCTTAATGCCTGTTATGCCGCCCTGCGGTGGGCGCAGGAACATGCGGAGGAAATGGGCTTCGACAAGCAGCGCATCGCCATTGCCGGGGACAGTGCAGGCGGGGGACTCGCCGCCGCCGTGACACAGCGGGCCTTCGACGAGGGGCATCCGGTGTGTTTCCAGGCGCTCATTTACCCCATGCTCGATAATCGCACCCCTGACAAGGAGGGCGCGGTGGGGAAGTTCATGTGGACCGCGCCCTTCAATCGCGCGGCCTGGTCTTCCTATCTGGGCAAGAACCACCGGAGTGAGGGCCTGAAGCGCTATGCCGCGCCGGGGCGGCGGGAAGACCTTCAGGGACTTCCGCCCACGTGGCTGGTGGTGGGGGAGCTCGACCTCTTCCACGATGAAGTCGTGGACTATGCGCGGCGCCTGCGAGGTGCGGGAGTGGACACCACCGTCGAGGTTATCCCGGGTGCCTATCACATCTTTGATCAAATACGCCCCGCCGCTGGGGCCTCGCGGAAGATGTTTAGACACTTTGCGGAGGCCCTGCGCACGGGGCTTGAAGGCTAGCGCCTTAGAACTTGGAGAAACGCTTGACCAGCATCTCCTCGAGGCCCTTCCACGCCTCGGCGTGTTGCGTATAGGGCTTGGAGGGCACGTAGCCTGCGTGTTCGGTGGAACCGAGCATGTAACCCAGGTAATCCTGGAAGCGCGGGTTGGCCAGCATGTAGGAGTTGATCGAGTCATCCCCGGCCCAGTCCGCGGCGTCCGCGCAGACTTCGTAGCAGCGGCCCATCTGTGTGGCATCGACGGACTCTGGGCCCTTGTCAATGTCACGCACGATTCCGGTGAAGGTGTATTGGTTCTCCGGGTGCACGCTGACCTCAAGTTCCCCGGCGTTGGCTGCGGCGACGATGTCCTCCCAGGTGGAGACGCGGGCCAGATCGTGATCGTCATTCTCCATGATCCAGCGCACGAGAGTCTTGGGCGTATCGAAGGTGTAGATCTCGCCCCACTTGCCTAGGAAGATGGGCTTGCCATCGAGGTAGGTGCGCAGAGTGTAGACCGACTTCAGATCGACCGTGACCTTGATCGGGTCAATACCGGCGGCAGCCCAGACGGTCTTGTCATAAGGATCGGTGGCCTTGTCCTTTTCTTCCTTCTCCTGTGCGCGTTTGTCACGGCGCTCCTGGGCTGCGGCAGCTGCAGCGGTGATTCGCTCCTGAGCATCCTCGAGCTCAGCGGCGGAGAAATCCGTGGACTCAACAGCCTTGACCTGGGCGTCAAGGTCCTCCATGACCTGCTTCCAGTTGCTCAATACCACGCGGCCCAGCCCGGTCCACTCGCTCATACCTTGGTCTCCGGAATAGTGATCCGCGCCGCGGGAGGCGTTGCGCAGGATGGAGTGCGAGGCAAAGAAAATGACAGCGTGCTCGGCCGCAGTGACGGTAGCCAGCGCCTCTACGATTTCCAAGCCGCGCCCGACGGCGGCGACATTGTCATAGCTGGGCCGTCCCGCCAGGTAGTCCGGCAGGCCAATCAGATCATAGAGGTGCTGCGCCGTGGGAGTGACGCGGTTGGCGCCGGAAGCCGCAAAGGTGTCCCAATCGGGGTGATCGAGCAAGTCATGGCGTTGGCCCGAGTCCAGGAAACACAGCAGTGCGGCCTCCGACTCGAAGCCCAAGACTGCATCTTCATCTCCCAAAAAGGCCTGCCACTCGGAGCCGTTTTGGCGCCACTTGGGCGCCCAGAGGGTATAGAAGTCCCCCTCGCTCATAGATAGCCGGACCGGAACAATTGTGCGCTCGCTCATGAAGAGCCAGTTTACCCAACCCGCGGCGGCTGCGCTTAACCGGTAGGGCGCCAAAAGCCCTTGAAACCCATGCCCATATTCGTGGTGCGCAAAGGACTAGTCTGCACTGGGCTGCCGGCCTCTACCATTTCGCCGTTGCCTGCATACATGGCCACGTGCCCGTCCCAGACCACGAGGTCGCCCGCCTGCAGCTCCTCGGCGCTGATCTGGCGGCCCACCGCCTGTGCGTCCGCGGTGCGCGGCAGCTCTACGCCCGCCTGCCGCCAAGCCCATTGGGTCAGCCCGGAGCAATCGAAGCCGCCATTGCCCGTTCCTCCCCAGACATAGGGGGTGCCGATCTGGCTCTTGGCAGCTGCGACTGCTGCGGCACCTTGGCCAGAGGACTCTTGCGCTCCCTGATCTGCTGGAGGATCGGGTGTTGGAACTAGGCCAAGCGGCGTGGGCTCTTTGACCGCATGCGCGGGGGCATGAGAAGCCTCCGGGGAGTCGGGCTCAGAGACGGTGGAATAGATCTCGCGGCTGGCAATGCTAAGCAAAGGTCTAGCCACGCTCACGAGTTCCTGCATGAGCTGCTGGATTCGCGCCAAGGCTAAAGCCACGTGCTGGGCCATGAGCGCCTCGATGCCGGCCCGCGCGGCGAGGTTGAGCGCCGGGTTAGGCGCGAGAAGACCGAAACTCAAGGGGAGCGCCTTGGCGATGAGGCCGCCTGCGATGGCCAACAGATCCGCGCCGGCGCGCGAGCACAGGGCAGCGGCCTCGTTCACGGCTTTATCTATGGCTTCTTCATCGCTGGCGATAAGGCGGGCGACCTCGAGAATCCGCGAGGGATCCCCGTGAGCGATGTCTGCCAGGGGCTCAACGGCGGCCATATCTGGCAACGCGGGAAGCTCGACGCGTGGCAGAGGGGCTGGAATGAGTCCTTGGATGCGCTTGAGTGCTACATCAATCATCAGCCCCTGCCTCCCAGCGCGGCAGAGTGAGCACTCTCTGTGGTCTCTGCCTCGTGGGCCATGCGCAGGCCAAAGCGTGCGAGATGGTCGAGGTCGCCGCGCAGCCTGTCGGTGCGCGTGCCCACGTTAAGCAGCGCCGCGTGGAGGCACTGAGAAAAGTGTGCCAGAGAAGAATCACCCGGCAAGGGCGGAGGAGGAGGATTCGATCCCTGGGAGGCCTGGAACAGTTCATGGGAGAGGCGGCGAGCGTATTCCGTGTCTATCGCAAAGGTTGTCATGGGCTATTGGACTTCCCGCTACCCGTGAAGGTTCCCAAAAGTTTAGAGTGGTGTTTATGGAAATCCACGTAGTAGATCACCCCCTTGCCGCTTCCCGCCTGACGCTGATGAGAGATGCCCGCAGTGATAACGCCGCCTTCCGCGAGGCCCTCCGCGATCTTGGAGCGATGCTCGTTTATGAGGCCTCGCGCGACTTGGCGGTTGAGAACTTCGACTGCCAGACCCCCGTGGCGGTGGCCAAGGGAACGCGCCTGCAGGATCCACCGATCGTGGTCCCCATCATTCGCGCAGGACTGGGAATGATTGATCCGGCTTTGTCGATGATTCCGGACGCACAGGTTGGCTTCATCGGTATGGCGCGCGACGAGAAGACGCACCAGCCGGTGCCCTACCTCGAGGCGCTGCCGCACGATCTCAGCGGGCGCACCGTATTTGTCGTTGACCCCATGCTGGCCACGGGCGGCTCTCTGCTGCATTCGTTGCGCCTGCTCGCGGATCGTGGCGCCACAGACATCACGGCTATCTGCATGGTCTCGGCCAAGCCCGGCGTCGATGCTCTGGCTAATTCCGGCCTGCCCGTACGCTTGGTTACCGCTGTCATCGACCCAGCTCTCAATGAGGATGCCTACATCGTGCCCGGCTTGGGGGACGCGGGAGATCGCCTCTACGGCCCGCGCAATATCGACCTTTAGGCTAAGCTGTCTTCCCAAGTACTCGGGGGAGGCAAAAGGTGTCTATTCATAGGCTCATGTGGTCGAGCTACGGCCACGGTTTTTCACAGCTGTTGCGCAGTGCACGTCACGCTCGGCGGCTGTCTCAGCAGGCGTTGGCGGAGATTTCAGGGGTCTCGCGCTCGCAAATCTGCAACCTGGAAAGAAATGAGAACGGGCCGCATTCCATGGCGGATCCGCAGCTGTCTACCATTTACAAGCTGGCGCTAGCCCTGGAAGTCCCGCCTGGCTTGTTGTTGCCCGGCGCTGATGCGCTCGTGGAACGTCATCATTGCAGCCGTTCGTCTGGGCAATTGGAGGACAAAATAGCGGACTTGGCGCCTTTTCCGCGGGACTATATCGAGCGGCGTCGCCTAGCGCGGCTGGGCATAGCTTAGGGTGTACATCTTTGTATATTCCTCCGGTGAACTGGGGCGCTAACTGAACCGCATAGTCTAGTTGTAGAATCTTGGAGGGTAAGCGGGTTCGACGCTCAGTTGCTAGCGCTAGGTTTTAAGAAGAGGTAGGCATGGTCTCGGCATTCATCGACGAATGGTTCACGGCTCATCGCGCCGAGGTCATCGCATGGCGTCGGCATATCCACCGCCATCCGGAGGTATCGAACCACGAGGTCGCCACCACCGCATACATTGAGGCGCGGCTGCGTGAGCGCGGACTCGAGCCGCAACGTTTCCCAGAGACGGGACTGATGGTGGACATTGGCCCCGAGACCGAGCTGGGGCGTCTGGCCTTCCGCGCGGATATCGATGCGCTGCCCGTCACGGAGGTTACTGGGCTGGAGTTTAGCTCGGAGAACCCCGGCGTGATGCACGCCTGTGGGCACGATGTCCACACCACCATTGCCCTCGGCCTAGCTTGCGCGCTGGGGGATTATGAGCGCGAGCACGGCCTGCCCATCGGCATCCGTATCATCTTCCAGCCTGCCGAGGAGCTGTGGGTTGGCGGCGCCACGGACGTTATTGAGTGGGGTGCGCTCGAGGGGGTTAACTCCATCTTCGCCATTCACGCGGAGCCGAAGTTGCGGGTGGGCCGCATCGGCGTGCGCGCCGGCGCCATCACCTCGGCCACGGACGTCGTGGAGATTAAGGTCAAGGGCCCGGGAGGGCATACGTCGCGCCCGCACCTCACGGGTGACGTGGTCTATGCCCTGGGCAAACTCATCACGGAGCTGCCGGTTCTGCTCTCCCGCCGGGTGGATCCGCGCACCGGAACGGTGCTGGTCTTTGGACAAGTTGATTCCGGATACGCGCCGAATGCTATCCCCAAGCTTGGCTCGCTCAGCGGCACCCTACGCACCGCGGACATCGCGGTGTGGCGCCAGATTCAGGGTCTATTTAGCGAGTTGGTGGGGCAGGTGCTGGCTCCCGTCGGCGTGGACTACGAGCTTGATTATCACCGCGGGGTTCCCCCCGTGCTGAATGACGACGTTGCTACCGCCATGCTTGCCTCCGCCGCTCAGGCGATCGACCCACAGGCAGTGGTGCAGGCGCCGCAGTCCTCGGGAGGCGAGGATTTCTCCTGGTATCTCGAGCATGTGCCCGGTTCCATGGCGCGGCTGGGCTGCTGGTCGGGGGAGGGCGAGCAGCACGATCTACACATGGGGGACCTCATCGTGGATGAGCGCGCTATTGGGGTGGGAATCAAACTCTTTGGTGCGGTTGTTGACCAGTTTCTGGGAAAGAACACCCTTGGCTAGGGACTTAGGTAAGGCGGCGCAATCCTCGATAGGTGGTTTTGCGTCCTAAGCGTTAAACTCTGTTAGGACTTTTAATGTGGTACATAAAAAGGAGCTACTCCGTGTCTAACCAGACCAAACGCATCGTCATCATCGGCGGCGGCCCCGCGGGCTATGAGGCGGCCCATGCGGGCGCAAAATACGGCGCTGATATTACGATCATTGAGGATCAAGACATGGGAGGCTCCGGGGTCATCCTCGATTGTGTTCCTTCGAAGTCATTCATCGCCGGCGCGAATATCAAGACAGACCTTCGCCGTGCGGAGGCCATGGGCCTCAACGAGCACATTGGTAAAGCCGAGCTCTCCTTCACAGCCCTTAATGAGCGCGTGCAAGCTCTGGCGCAGCGGCAGTCCTCCGACATCCGTGATCGCATGGGCGAGCTGGGCGCTCGCGTCATCGACGGCCGCGGCTATTTCCCGCAGGACCAGCAATCCCAGCACTTTGGTGGGCACAAGGTCGTCGCAGTTCACAACTCGGACGGGCACGAGGAGGTCCTCGATGCTGACCTAGTCCTCATCGCCACTGGCGCCACCCCGCGCATCTTGCCCGGTGCGCAGCCGGATGGTGAGCGCATTCTGACCTGGCAGCAGGTTTATGCCTTGCCGGAGATTCCCGAGCACCTCATCGTGGTCGGTTCCGGCGTGACCGGCGCGGAGTTCGTCTCCGCCTTTGCTGAGATGGGCGTGAAGGTCACCATGGTTGCTTCTCGGGACCGTATTCTTCCCCACGACGATGCTGATGCCGCAGATGTGCTCGAGACCGTCCTCGCCGAGCGCGGCGTGGAGCTAGAGAAGAATTGCCGCGTCGAGTCAGTCACTCGAACCGCAGACGGCGGAGTGCTGGTCAAGACTCAGGATGGGCGTGAAATTACCGGCTCCCACGCGATTATGTCCATCGGCTCTGTGCCCAATACCAAGAACCTTGGCTTGGACAACGTCGGGGTAGAGACGGTGAAGTCCGGCCATATTCACGTCGACCGCGTATCACGCACCAACATCGCCGGCATTTATGCTGCAGGTGATTGCTCCGATCTCTTCCCGCTGGCTTCTGTGGCAGCTATGCAGGGGCGCATCGCCATGTACCACTCCTTGGGGGAGGGCGTGTCCCCGCTGCGTCTGAAGACTGTTGCCACCGCTGTGTTTACTCGCCCCGAGATCGCCGCCGTAGGCTATTCGCAGGCGGAGATCGAAAACGGCGATATTGCAGCTCGGACCATCACCATGCCGCTGGCGACGAACCCGCGCGCCAAGATGCGCTCGCTGAAGCACGGCTTTGTCAAACTATTTTGCCGTCAGACCTCGGGCCGAATTATCGGCGGAGTTATCGTGGCGCCGACCGCCTCTGAGCTCATCTTGCCCATCGCCGTGGCGGTGACCAACCAGCTCACTGTTAATCAGCTGGCGGATTCTTTCGCGGTCTACCCCTCGCTTTCGGGCACGATTACGGAGGCCGCTCGCCGCCTCGTTGCCCACGATGACCTTGAGTAAGCAAGAACTATAGGTACGAATAACAAGCGCGAATAGGGGGGAGGAGTAGACAATTCAGGGCTGCCCTCCCCGTGCCGCCGGCTAGGGGGAGCCGGTGGATAGGGGAAAAGGGGAGGACAGCCGTGAGTGATAGAGAGTGCTCCGCAACATAATCTACGGAGCCCTTTTAATTAAGCATTGTGCCCAGACATGCGCGGCATAGCTTTAGAACGGTTGTGCGCAGCCCCGGCACGGTAGGTAACTACTGAATGCCGATGCTGAAGTTAAGATCGGGCGCCTGGTTGCTGCCGGCCTGCGGAAACGCACGCTGTGCGCAGTTTTCCCGCGGGCAGGAAATGCAGCCGGGGCCGATGGGAGTGGCGGCGGAGGGTGAGAGGTTGAGCGCATCCGAGTAGACCAGCCGGTGTGCCTGGGAAATGTCGCAGCCCAGCCCCACCGCGAATTCCTTGCGGGGGGTGCCAAAACGCTTGGCCTCGCCCTGTACGTGGCGGGCTATCCACAGGTAGGTGCGCCCATCCGGCATGGTGGCCACCTGCCGGGTGATGCGGTTGGGGGTCTCGAAAGCGCGGTGAACCACCCAGAGGGGACACGAGCCACCCGAGCGCGAGAAGTGAAAGCCGGTGGCGGATTGGCGCTTGGAGATATTGCCAGCGCGGTCGGTGCGGATGAAGAAGAAAGGCACCCCGCGCGTGCCGGGGCGCTGCAGGGTGGTCAGGCGCTGGGCGGTGGTTTCAAAGCCTGTTCCAAAGATGCTGGCGACGCGGTCGATGTCGTAACGCGTGTCTTCCGCGGCGGCGAGAAACTGGCGGTAGGGCATGGTCACAGCGGCAGCGAAGTACTGGGCTAGCCCATAGGTGGCCAGCTTCTTGGCGGCACTCGTGGGCAGCTCCGAGACAAGGTTCTCTAGGACGTGCGGATAGGCCAGCAGGCAGTATTGGAGGGCCATTTCGAAGCAGAGCTGAGCGTCACTGAGCCCAGCGCGCAGGCTCAGCTCGCGTCTATCGGGGTGGAACTGGCGCCGCGCTCCAGAGGTGCGGTGACCAAAGCGCACGCGCACCCCGAATTGCTGGTCGAGCTCGTTGGATAGCCGGGTCAGGCGCAGGATCTTATCGCCGGTGTGCTGGGCCAGATCCTCGCCGAGGACGTCCAAGTCGTGGATGTAGTTGCCAGCCTCGTAGAAGAAGTCACGGACCAGCTCTGAGGGGCTGACCGCCGGCGTGGCAGGGGCGTGTCCTGCCACCTCGACGAGCCGGGGGATGAGCTCGGGGAACCGCGATGCCAGGTCGGAGAGGGTGTCCTCGGCAGCCGCGGGGAAGAGAGTGCGCAGTTCTGCTATGGCGTGGAGATCGCGGTCGGGGGAGAAGTAGGCGGGGTCGAGGTCGAAGCGCCGCGAGAGTTGCATGAGCACCGTCGCGGTAAGGGGGCGTTGATCATTTTCTAGCTGATTGAGGTAACTCGTGGACAGATCAAGTTGCTTGGCCATGGCGACTTGGGTGAGATTCCGGGCTTTGCGCAGCGCGTGGATTCTTGCCCCCGCATAGAGTTTGCTCACGTTTGTCTCCTTTGAAAAACCGGCCATTAGCAGCGATTTTTACAGATTACGCAAGATCCGCGTTTTCATGCCGCTAGTTTACGCAAACCTTACCTATGGTTCCCAGCACACGCAACTGACTAATGTGACCGACAACGCATTAGCGCTTAGCAATGCTGAATATTCGTTTCATACCGGGCCCCGCACGACGAGGCATCAAGATGAAGGAGCACCACCGGCCGTGATCAACCACGAAGTACGTACCCACAAGTCCGCCGAGGATTTCCCCATTGAAGAGCACCTGGCTTATAAGATTGCTCAGGTAGCCGCCGATTCGGTAGCCGTTCCGCAGGATACGGCGGAGATGATCATCAACCGCATCATCGACAACGCTGCCGTCGCCGTGGCCTCGGTTGCGCGTCGTCCCGTGACCTCCGCCCGCGTTATGGCGCAGGCTCACCCTGTTTCTGAAGGCGGCGCCAACGTCGTCGGCATCGACGGCACCTACTCCGCGGAGTGGGCAGCCTTGGCCAACGGCACCGCAGTGCGCGAGCTCGACTTCCACGACACCTTCCTGGCTGCCGAGTACTCTCACCCGGGGGATAACATCCCGCCGATCCTCGCCGTCGCCCAGCACAAGGGCCTGAGTGGGCAAGACCTCATCCGTGGTGTGGCCACCGGATATGAAATCCAGGTCAACCTGGTCAAGGGTATCTGCCTGCACGAGTGGAAGATCGACCACGTCGCGCACCTCGGACCCTCCGTGGCTGCCGGACTGGGAACCATGCTCGACCTCGACGTTGACACCATCTACCAGGCCATTGGACAGGCGCTGCACACCACCACCGCCACCCGCCAGTCGCGCAAGGGCCTCATTTCTTCCTGGAAGGCCTATGCGCCCTCCTTCGCCGGCAAGATGGCCATCGAGGCCGCCGACCGTGCGATGCGCGGCGAGGGTGCCCCTGCCCCCATCTGGGAAGGCGAGGACGGGTTCATCGCTTGGATGCTGCACTCCCCGGACCGCACCTACACCGTCCCGCTGCCCGGCCCCGGCGAGGAAAAGCGCGCCATCCTGGAGACTTATACCAAGGAGCACTCCGCAGAGTACCAGTCCCAGGCGCCCATCGACCTGGCTCGCCGGATGAAGAAGACGCTGGCGGATGCCGGACGCCCGACCTCCGAAATTGAGTCCATCGTTCTGCATACCTCGCACCACACCCACTACGTCATCGGCACCGGTGCCAACGATCCCCAGAAGATGGATCCGGACGCTTCGCGCGAGACCCTGGACCACTCCATCATGTACATCTTCGCCGTCGCTCTAGAGGATGGGGGCTGGCACCACGTCAAGTCCTACTCCCCTGAGCGTGCACACCACCCCGAGACGATTGAGCTCTGGCACAAGATCTCCACGGTGGAGGACCCTGAGTGGACCCGGCGTTATCACTCGCAGGATCCGGCGGAAAAGGCCTTCGGCGCCCGCGCCGTCATCACCTTCCGCGATGGCACCGTCATCGAGGATGAGATGGCCGTGGCCGATGCGCACCCGCTCGGCGCCCGTCCCTTTGGACGCGAGCAGTACATCGAGAAGTTCCGCACCCTGGCGGAGGGCATCGTCGCCCCCGAGGAGCAGGAGCGCTTCCTCGCCGCCGCCCAGAACCTGGAAAACCTCCAGGACCTGCGTGAGCTCAACGTTCGCGTCACTGAAGAAAACCTTGCTTCCGCACCGCATACCCCGAAGGGAGTGTTCTAAATGGCCGGCCTGTTTGGATCTCTTAAGACCAACGCCCAAAAGCGCGCGGACTTCCGTGCCGCGCTCGAAGGTCCTGGCATCACCACCCTGCCTGGTGCTTTCAACCCCTTGTCTGCCCGTCTTATCCAGGATATCGGCGGCTTCGGCGGCGTCTACATCTCCGGTGCCGTCTTGGCCAATGATCTGGGCCTGCCGGACATCGGTATGACCACCCTGACCGAGGTGGCCACCCGCGCTGGTCAGATTGCCCGTGTCACCGATTTGCCCGTGCTTGTCGACGCCGACACTGGCTTCGGCGAACCCATGTCCGCCGCGCGCACCATCGCCGCACTCGAGGACGCAGGACTGTCCGGCTGTCACCTTGAGGACCAGGTAAACCCCAAGCGCTGTGGCCACCTCGATGGCAAGGAAGTCGTGCCGGTAGACCTCATGGTCCGCCGCATTACCGCCGCCGCGAACGAGCGCCGCGATGAGAACTTCATCATCTGTGCACGCACGGATGCAGCCGGCGTCAACGGTATCGACGATGCTATTGAACGCGCGAAGGCCTATGCCGATGCCGGGGCCGACCTCATCTTCACCGAGGCTCTCTATCGCCCGGAGGACTTCGAGGCCTTCCGCGCCGCTGTTGACACCCCGCTGCTGGCCAATATGACGGAGTTTGGCAAGACCGAGCTGCTCTCCGCCCGCCAGCTCGAAGACCTGGGCTATAACGCAGTCATCTGGCCGGTTTCCACTTTCCGTGTTGCCATGGGCGCCACCGAGGACTTCCTGCGCGACCTGCAAGAAACCGGCATCCAAAGCGAATGGCTTGACCGCATGCAGCACCGCTCACGCCTCTACGAGCTCGTTCGCTACAACGAGTACAACGCTTTTGACCAAGAAGTATTTACCTACTCGAAGGACTCCTACAAGCCCACCTTCGACTAAGTCGCCTCCCTTTCCCTGCATTTTTCCCACCTCCCCCTAACCCCTGAAAGCCAAACTTGAAGGAGCTTCACCATGTCCACCACCCCAGAGCAACCAGAAATCCGTAAGGGCCTCTACGGCGTCGTCGTCGACGAAACCGCAGTGTCCAAGGTCGTTCCTGAGACCAACTCGCTGACCTACCGCGGATACCCTGTCCAAGAACTCGCCCGCTACTGCTCCTTTGAGGAGGTCGCCTACCTGTTGTGGAATGGCGACCTGCCCGAGTCCGCCGAGCTCACCCGCTTCTCCGCCCGTGAGAAGGCGCTGCGTCACCTCGACCGCCACCTCATCGACCTCATCATGTCTATGCCGCTGTCGTGCCACCCCATGGATGTGTTGCGCACCGCCGTCTCCTTCATTGGCGCCCAGGACCCCGAGGAGTACACCAAGGACTCCGAGCACATTCGTCGCACCGCTCTCGAGCTGATGGCGAAGATTCCGACCATCATCGCCCTGGATATTCGCCGTCGCCGCGGCGAGGCCTACATCGAGCCTTCCCGCAAGAAGGGCTTTGCCGAGAACTTCCTGTGGATGGTATTTGGTGAGGAGGAAGGCTCCCCGGCCACCAACCGTGCCGACATCGAGGCCTTTGACAAGTCCCTCATCCTTTATGCTGAGCACTCCTTCAATGCTTCGACCTTCGCGGCGCGCGTTATCACCTCTACGATGTCGGATACCTACTCCGCCGTTGTTGGCGCCATCGGCGCGCTGAAGGGCCCGCTGCACGGCGGCGCCAACGAGGCTGTCATGCACAACTTCATCGAGGTGGGAGACCCCGCCAAGGCGGAGGAGTGGACCAAGAACAAGCTGGCGAACAAGGACCTCGTCATGGGCTTCGGTCACCGCGTGTACAAGAAGGGTGACTCCCGCGTTCCCACCATGGAAGCTGCTTTCCGTGAGCTGGCAGCCAAGCATGGCCAGGAAAAGTGGGTGGAGATGTATGACATCATGTCTCAGACGATGTATGACAACACCTCCATCAAGATTCGCCCCAACCTGGACTTCCCGGCTGGCCCGGCCTATTACATCCTGGGCTTCCCCATCGAGTTCTTCACTCCGATCTTTGTGATGTCCCGCATCACCGGTTGGACCGCTCACATCGTCGAGCAGAATGAGAGCAACTCCCTCATTCGCCCGCTCTCGGCTTACATTGGCGAGCCGCAGCGCTCGGTTCCGCCTAAGTCTTTCTAAGGCGGCAACCCGGGATTGGGGGTGCGAGGGAGGAGACTTCTTCGCACCTCTTTTCTTTGCAGTATTTGCAATATGACAAGAGTTCTTCACCTGCGTCCCAGGGTGCCTTGGGACGCGATTGCTCTCAATTTAGGCCCTAATGTGGCACAATCCGCATCCCAAACCTGTGGATATTTAGGTTCGCGCCCACTAATGTGAGATGCGGATCACCCGTGAGGGCTCATTGCTAGTGGTGCCATAACTCCCCCAACATCAGAGGCAATTACCCGTTATTGAAAGGAACATAAAGAAGTGGCTCAAACCGCGCTTCCATCGTTCAACAAGATTCTCGTAGCCAACCGTGGCGAGATCGCCGTTCGTGCTTTCCGTGCCGCGTTCGAGACCGGTGCTAAAACAGTGGCCGTCTACCCCCGCGAGGATCGAAATTCTTTTCACCGCGCTTTTGCTGATGAGGCAGTCCGCATTGGTACCGAGGGGCAGCCAGTCAAGGCATATCTCGACATCGATGAGATTATCCGTGCCGCCAAGAAGTCCGGAGCTGACGCCATCTACCCAGGCTATGGCTTCCTCTCCGAGCGTGCTGACCTAGCCCGCGCCTGCGAAGAGGCAGGCATCAAGTTCATCGGCCCCAGCCCCTCAACGCTCGATCTCACCGGTGATAAGGCTGCCGCGGTGTCCGCAGCGCAGAAGGCCGGCCTGCCTACGTTGCAGGATTCTGAGCCTTCTGAGGACGTCGACAAGCTTGTCGAGTACGCCAAGGACTTCACCTTCCCCGTATTCGTCAAGGCCGTGGCCGGCGGCGGCGGACGAGGTATGCGCTTCGTCGAAAGCCCCGAGCAGCTCAAGGAGAAGGCAGCTGAGGCCTCCCGCGAGGCCGAGGCAGCCTTCGGTGATGGTGCGGTCTACCTTGAGACTGCGGTGATCAAGCCCCAGCACATCGAGGTGCAGATCCTCGCGGACTCGCAGGGCAACGTCATTCACCTTTTCGAGCGCGATTGCTCCGTGCAGCGTCGCCACCAAAAGGTCGTCGAGATTGCTCCGGCGCCGAGCCTGGACCCGCAGCTGCGGGATCGCATCTGCGAGGATGCGGTGAAGTTCTGTAAGTACATCAACTACGAGGGTGCCGGCACCGTGGAGTTCTTGGTGGATGAGCGTGGCAACCACGTATTCATCGAGATGAACCCGCGCGTGCAGGTTGAGCACACCGTGACCGAGGAAATCACCGGCGTCGACATCGTTAAATCCCAGATGCAGATCGCCGCCGGCGCTTCCCTGGCGGATCTTGGCCTGAGCCAGGACAAGATCCACATCAATGGTTTCGCGCTGCAGTGCCGCATCACCACCGAGGACCCGAACAACGGCTTCCGCCCCGATACGGGAACGCTGACCTCTTATCGCTCGCCGGGCGGCGCGGGTGTGCGCCTCGACGGAGCAACGTCCGTGGGAGCGGAAATCTCCCCGAACTTCGACTCCTTGCTCGTCAAGATGACCTGCCGTGGCGCCACCTTCGCACAGGCCGTCGCGCGTGCCCAGCGCGCGCTCAACGAGTTCACGGTCTCTGGCGTGGCCACCAACATCGGCTTCCTGCGTGCGCTTCTGCGTGAGCCGGACTTCACCGCCAAGCGCGTTGACACCGGCTTCATCACGGACCACCCTGAGCTGCTCAAGGCGCCCCCGGCGGTCGATGAGTCTGGACGCATCCTCGATTACATCGCCGATGTCACGGTCAACAAGCCCAACGGCAAGCGCCCAACTTCCCTGCGTCCCTTTGACAAGCTCCCCAAGCTGGATCACGGACAGCCTTTGCCGCGCGGCTCGCGCGATGACCTGCTTGAGCTCGGCCCGCAGAAGTGGGCGGAGAAGATTCGCAAGCAGGATGCCCTCGCCGTCACCGATACCACCTTCCGTGACGCGCACCAGTCCCTGCTTGCGACCCGCGTGCGAGGCACCGCCCTGGTCTCCGCGGCCGAGGCCGTGGCGCGGCTGACCCCGAACCTTTTCTCCGTCGAGGCCTGGGGCGGCGCCACCTATGACGTAGCCATGCGCTTTCTCCACGAGGATCCCTGGGTTCGCCTCGACCTGCTGCGCGAGGCCATGCCCAACCAGAACATTCAGATGCTGCTGCGCGGGCGCAATACCGTGGGTTATACCCCCTACCCGGATTCCGTCTGCCGCGGCTTCGTTGAAGAGGCCGTCAAGTCCGGCGTCGATGTCTTCCGTATCTTCGATGCACTCAATGAAGTATCTCAGATGCGCCCGGCCATCGAGGCCGTGCTGGAGACCAATACCACCGTTGCCGAGGTCGCCATGGCCTACTCCGGGGACATGGTTTCGCCGAATGAGAAGCTCTACACCTTGGACTACTACCTCCACTTGGCAGAGCAGATCGTCGAGTCCGGCGCCCATGTGTTGGCCATCAAGGACATGGCGGGACTACTGCGCCCAGAGGCTGCCTCCAAGCTCGTCATGGCGCTGCGTAAGGAATTCGACCTTCCGGTCCACGTGCACACGCACGACACCGCAGGCGGGCAGATGGCTACCTACTACGCCGCTGCATTGTCTGGGGCCGACGCCGTCGACGGTGCCTCCGCTCCTTTGGCGGGCACCACCTCGCAGCCTTCGCTGTCTGCCCTCGTTGCGGCGTTCTCGAACTCCACGCGCGATACCGGGCTAGACCTGCAGGCAGTCTCCGATCTGGAGCCTTACTGGGAGGCCGTCCGTCAGCTCTACGCTCCCTTCGAGAACGGCATTCCCGGCCCCACCGGCCGCGTGTACAAGCACGAGATTCCCGGCGGCCAGCTCTCCAATCTTCGTGCCCAAGCGGTTGCGCTCGGCTTGTCTGATCGCTTCGAGGTCATTGAGAACAACTACGCCGCCGTCAACGAGATGCTGGGCCGTCCCACCAAGGTGACCCCATCTTCCAAGGTGGTCGGGGACTTGGCGCTACACCTGGTTGGTACAGGCGTTGATCCTGCGGACTTCGAGGCTAATCCCACGAAGTACGACATCCCGGATTCCGTCATCGCCTTCCTACACGGCGAGCTGGGCACCCCTCCCGGTGGCTGGCCGCCGCTGCGGGATAAGATCTTGGACGGCCGCGCCCAGACCGGTGCGAAGCTCACCGAGGTCCCAGAGGAGGAGGCAAAGCACCTCGACTCTGACAACTCCACCGAGCGCCGTGAGGCACTCAACCGCCTGCTGTTCCCGAAGCAGTGGGAGGAGTTCAAGGAGTTCCGCCGCAAGTTCGGCAACACCGAGGCGCTCACGGACGCCGACTTCTTCTACGGCCTGACTGAGGGTGAAGAAAAGGTTATTCACTTCTTCCCCAAGGATTCCACCGACCGCAGCGATCTCAACGCCATGGTTGTTCGCCTCGATGCCGTGGGCGAGCCGGATGCCAAGGGCATGCGCAACGTGGTGCTCAACGTCAACGGTCAGGTACGCCCGCTCAAGGTCCGCGACAACAACGTCGAATCCACCGTCGCCACCGTGGAAAAGGCCGATCCCTCCAACGAGGGTCATGTTGCGGCACCGTTTGCCGGAGTTGTCAATGCCACCGTTGCCGCGGGCGACAAGGTTAAGGCCGGAGACCAAGTCGCCGTCATTGAGGCCATGAAGATGGAGGCTTCCATCTCTGCGCCGAAGGACGGAGTTGTTGACCGCGTGGCCATCGGCCAGGCTACGAAGGTAGAGGGCGGAGACCTCATCGCCGTCATCAAGTAGCAGCCACAGCACAAAGGCGGTGCTTTAGCCTCCCAGCAATGGAGGGTTAAAGCACCGCCTTTCGTGTTATCTGAAAGTGCAGCTTGTTCTAGAAAGCGCTGCTGAAGCTTATCTGGCTTAAGCCACCGGCCAGAAGCGCTTGAACATGATACCTGGATCCTCCCCGGGGACATCGACGGCTTCAAAGCCCTCGGCCTCATAAAGGGAGCGTGCGCCCTGGTTATTCTCATCGACCCACAGGGCAATGCCTGGCGCCTGCTGAGCGCGGGCGAGATCGCAGGCGTTGCGCAGAAGGGTGCGGCCGATTCCTAGTCGGCGGTAGCGGTGCTCGACCGCGATGCACAGCTCGGGCATTTCTTCTGGGTCAAACTCCGTTGCCCACAGATCTTCATCATGTGGGTCCGCGCTGTGGCTGCCTAGGTAGGCGGCGCCCTTGTCGACGCCGGTGTAGTAGCGCAGCCACGAGCCACCCATGGGTACGTTGTGGGAGGAGACTGCGAGAACCCCGCCATCTGCCAAAGGAGACCACTGTTCCACGTAAAGGCCGACGTCGCCGGTGTGGAAGTCCCCGATATTGGCTTCCTCGTCTCCAAGAACATCGGCGAGGAAAAGCAGGCGCGAGAGATATGTACGGTCCTCCTCGCGGGCGAGGCGGACTGAGTATTCGGTGTCGTTGGCAGTCATAGACACCACGCTACCCGAGGGCCAGTTCCCACCAGCCCTCGGAGTGCTTTGTCGAGCTGGGGTCTACTTGATCTCCAGCATGGCGATGCCCTTGTTGATCTGACCACCGGTCTCGACCACGAGGCCGGTGACGATTCCGGCCTTGTGAGCCTTGACGGGGTTCTCCATCTTCATGGCCTCGAGAACAACCACGATGTCGCCCTCGGCGACCTCTTGGCCCTCTTCCACGTTGACCTTGATGACGGTGCCCTGCATGGGCGCGGCCACGGTATCACCGGAGACGGCAGCCTTGGAGCCAGAGCCACGGTGCTTCTTGGACTTCTTGCGCGGTGCTGCGCCTCCACCGAGGGTCATGCTTGCAGGCAGTGCGACCTCAATGCGGCGACCATCGACCTCGACGACATACTTCTGCGAGGGGACCTGCTCCTCGTCCTCAGCCTCGGCATCATCGGTGTAGGGAGGAAGCTCGTTCTTCCATTCCTCCTCGATCCACTTGGTGTAGATCTGGAAATCTTCGCCGAAAGCAGGATCTTCGACGATAGCGCGGTGGAAGGGGATGACCGTGGGCAGGCCCTCGACCTTGTACTCAGAAAGAGCGCGGGCAGCGCGGTGCAGAGCGGACTCGCGGTCCGGGCCCCACACGATGAGCTTTGCCAGCATGGAATCGAACTGGCCGCCGATGACAGAGCCCTGACGCACGCCGGAATCCACGCGAACGCCGGGGCCTGCAGGCTCCGAGTAGGTGACCACGGTGCCGGGGGAGGGCATGAAGCCTGCAGCAGGGTCCTCGCCATTGATGCGGAACTCGAAGGCGTGTCCACGCGGGGTGGGATCCTCGTGGAAGGACAGCTCCTGGCCCTCGGCGATCTTGAACTGCTCGAGAACGAGGTCGAGGCCGGTGGTCTCCTCGGAGACAGGGTGCTCAACCTGGAGGCGGGTATTGACCTCGAGGAAGGAGATGAGCCCGTCGGAGCCAACGAGGTACTCGACGGTGCCGGCGCCGTAGTAGCCGGCCTCGCGGCAGATGCGCTTGGCGGAATCATGGATGGCCTCGCGCTGCTCATCACTCAGGAAGGGAGCAGGGGCCTCCTCCACCAGCTTCTGGAAGCGGCGCTGCAGGGAGCAGTCACGCGTGCCGACGACGACCACGTTGCCGTGGTGATCCGCCAAGACCTGGGCCTCGACGTGGCGAGCCTTATCCAGGTAGCGCTCAACGAAGCACTCTCCACGGCCGAAAGCCGCGGTGGCCTCACGGGTGGCGGACTCGAAGAGCTCGAGGATCTCGGAGGCCTCGTAGGCGACCTTCATTCCGCGTCCGCCGCCGCCGAAAGCGGCCTTGATGGCGATGGGTAGACCATTGGCGGCCGCGAAGGCCTCGACCTCGGCCGCGTCTGCGACGGGGTCCTTGGTGCCAGGGGCCATCGGGGCGTTGGCGCGCTCGGCGATGTGGCGGGCGGTGACCTTGTCTCCGAGGTCGCGGATGGATTCGGGGGAGGGGCCGATCCAGATGAGCCCAGCGTCGATGACGGCTTGGGCAAAGGCGGCGTTTTCAGACAAGAATCCGTAGCCGGGGTGAATGGCATTGGCGCCGGACTTAGCTGCGGCGTCGAGGATCTTGTCGAAGACCAGGTAGGACTCGGCGGAGGTGTTTCCGCCAAGAGCAAAGGCCTCATCGGCCAAGGATACGAATGATGCGTCTTTATCCGGCTCCGCATAGACGGCGACGGAGGCAATGCCAGCGTCGCGCGCGGCGCGGATCACGCGAACTGCGATCTCACCACGGTTAGCGATAAGTACCTTGGTGATCTTCTTGGTTTCAACTGCCACGGCAGGAACCCTCCTGATTAATCTTGAATTGGACTGCCCACTATTCTTGCACACAAAAACATGAGAAAACCGTCAGGTTCCAGTTTTGTGTCAGAAATAATCCCGCACCAGCGATGATGCGGGAATCACCGGCGTGTTACCGCCGGGGTCTTAACTGTTTTTCGTCGCGACAGGCCGTGGTGTTACGCCACGGTGACCTACTTCTCTATCGGCATGCGGACCATGTTGCCCCACTCTGCCCAAGAGCCGTCATAAGTGCGGACGTCATCGAAGCCGAGCAGGTGCTTGAGCACGAACCAAGAGTGCGCGGCCTGCGCTCCCACGTGAGAGTAGAGGATGGTCTCCTTGGCCGGTTCGAGGGAACCGTAGTTCACGCGCAGTTCATCGGCGCTGCGGAAGCAGGCATTGGGGTAGACCGCGCGATCCCACTCGAGGTTGCTGGCGCCAGGGATGTGGCCGTGGCGCATGGTGGTGCCGTAGGAGGAATTGCCCAGCGGAGAATCCACGGTGGCCTCGCCTGCGTATTCCTCAGGGGTGCGGGTATCAACTATGTGTGCAGAGGTTTCGCGTACCTCCGCCACGAAGGCCCTAAACTCCGCATCATTGCGCTCTACGACGGGATAATCGGAAGCAGTGAACTCCGGGACCATGTAGGAGGTATCGCGCTCCTCAATCATCCACGCGTCACGCCCGCCGTCGAGCAAACGGACATCTGGGTGCCCGAAGAGCTCAAAGACCCACAGTGCGTAGGCTGCCCACCAGTTCGACTTATCGCCGTAGAGCACCACCGTATCTTCCCGATTGATCCCCTTGGCCTGCATGAGAGTGGCAAAGGCCTCCCCGTCCACGGTGTCGCGGGTAAGCGGATCGAGCAATTCTTTTTGGAAAATGATGCGGCTGGCCGTGGGGATGTGGCCAATGTCGTAGAGGAGCGAATCCTCATCGACCTCGATCACTCGCAGACCTTTAATGCCCAAGCGTGCAGACAGCCATGGCGCAGACACGAGCCGCTGCGGGTTTGCATATTCTTGAAAAGGGGGATTCGGATCAAATTCAGCCACTTTCCGTCTGCCTTTCTGTGTGTTTTCGGGGTTCGTGCTCTAAGAAAAAAGTCTTTTGGGGAAAAGAGTTTCTGCACCAACTCTAGCCTGTATCGATCTCGATTGGTCACGCGGGGCCCGCAAATGTGGTGTAGCTTGCATCAAGAAAAAGCCGAGCTAGATCGCATCCTTGCGGGGTTAAAGTTTGGTTAATAGCTCGGCGGGGAAGGGGTTCTTAGGATAATTTTAGAAAAGTACTCGGTGGTCTCTGTCCCATCGAAGGACACTCCCCGGCTGATATGACCGGGGAACATCTCCTCGGACCCTCTTAATGAAAGGGAGTTAACAAGTGCACAAGGCAATCGTCGTCTTCGAAGTCGAGGGCGGATCCGATAAAGGCCCGGACGGCCACCGCAAAGACACTCTTCCCATCGTCAACGCCATCAAGGATGCTGGCTGGGAATCCACAGTAATCTACTTCCACCCGGACCGCGCGGAGGAGATCTTCCGCGAAGTTTCTAAGAACTATGACGGCTATATCTCTCGCGTTAATCCCGGGAATATTCCGGGCGGTGAGAAGGGCTACTTCGAGCTTCTGACCAACCTGGCGGAGGCCGGCCTGGTGGGAATGTCCACTCCCGCAGACATGATGGCCTATGGTGCCAAGGATGCCTTGGTGAAGCTCAATGACACCTCCCTCGTGCCGGAGGACACCCGCGCTTATTACGATGTTGAGGACTTCCACAAGACCTTCCCCGTTACCTTGTCCTACGGGGAGCGCGTGCTCAAGCAGAACCGGGGCTCCACAGGTGAGGGAATCTGGCGCGTACGTTTGGCCGATAAGGCGCTGGCTGAGTCGCTAACGCCGGGTACTGCTCTGCCTCTCGATACCGAGCTCAAGTGCACCGAGGCCGTGGACAATAAGACCCATGATTTCACCCTCGGGGAGTTCATGGACTTCTGCGACAAGTACATCATTGGCCACAATGGCATGCTCGTGGACATGCGCTTCATGCCGCGCATCGTAGAGGGTGAGATTCGCATTCTGCTCGTAGGCAACGAGCCCGTCTTCATTGTTCATAAGCAGCCGGCCGCCGGTGGGGATTCCTTCTCCGCCACCTTGTTCTCCGGCGCCACCTACACCTACGATCACCCAGATGACTGGCCTGAGCTGCTCGAGCTCTTCGCCGACGCCCGTCCTGTCATCGCGGAAAAGCTCGGGGATACCGATACCGTTCCGCTCATCTGGACCGCGGACTTCATGTTGGCGGATGGCCCAGACGGGGAAGACACCTACGTGCTCGGAGAGATCAACTGCTCCTGCGTAGGCTTCACCTCCGAATTGGACATGGGCATTCAAGAAAAGGTCGCTGCTGAGGCAATCGCACGCGTAGAGGCACAGGCTGTCTAAAATGGCTTGTGTCTGCCGTTCCCACTAATTGCTTCGGAGGCGGCAACTAGGGCGGGGGGACCCTCTTTGAGGGCTTCCCGCCCTTTTCTCTGTTTTAGATTTCTCTGAGATTTCCCTAACTTTCCCTCTATCTTCGCCTCCTAAGGCGAAAGAAAGCACTCTCTCTTCAATGACTACCCCGGATAACGCAAGCAACAGCGACGCCAGCAACGGCGACAACTACAGCGACAACTTTTCAGCGCCGTGGTCAGAAGGAAACCGGCACGAAGCTGGCGCCAATGAGGGCTTCGGTCAGGCCGCGCCACAGCAGCAGGTGCCTCAGTCGCAGCAGGCCTCCCCGTGGCAAACTCAACCGGCAGCTCAAGCCGGTCCGAGCCAGCCTTGGCAGCAGCCCCAACCTCAGCAGCAGGGCCAAGCATGGCAGCCCGCGCAAAGCCAGACGGCACAGTTTGGGCGCGGGGACAGCGAGCCGCAGCGCGAGGGCTTCTTCAAGGCTCTCTTTGACATGCGCTTCACCACGTTCATCACCGTGCACTTCGCCTCGATGATCTACACCGTGCGCGTCCTCATCGGTGTGGCCTGCTGGTGTGGTGGATTCCTGCTTGCCCTCGTCCTCGGTGCTGCAGGCATGGGTGATGGTGTGTTTACCATAGTTTTGGCGCTGCTTGGACACCTCATCTTCGGAACGGCGTTCTTCTTTATCTACGTCATTCAGATACGCCTCGTTCTGGAGTTCTTCGTGTCCAATGTCCGCAGCGTTCAGTACACCAAGGCAATAGCGGAGCGGCGGGCTCTTTAGGGGTTTGCAAACCGCTGCGGTGTGGTGAGCTTTAATGGCTCTTTTGGTTTTGGAGTGCATTGATTTTGTTGGTTGGTTGTCCTCCGTTTGAGCCCGATCATTCAGGATAAGCCGAATGACCTTGCTATTGCACTGCCAAGTTCTGGCTAGGCGGCCCGGCTGTGGATAACTGTGGTGGGCCTAGTGGGTTATCCACAGTTTCCTTGTTTGGTGCGGGTTGGGGATTGTCGCACCGCTTGGTGGTGTCTTAGCGTGGCGGTCATGGGCT